>JANNUW010000074.1:0-4127 GCA_031414095.1 Hyphomicrobium sp.
GACTTGTTGAAGTTGTGACACTGATTGAAACTGCGGCATCACAGTCGGGACAGCGTATTCAAGCTATGCCACAACTATCCATTCGGCAAACCAATTTCGTTCTCGACAACTCTCAGTAAATTCAGCGGCGATGGCCAAAAGCAGGGGCAGGATATGGGTGGCAAATCTATCAAAGCGCCGAAACGCAACCCGAATGCTCAGGTGCCATGGGGTTCCTCGCCTTGCGCACCTTGCGCAGGCGGAAGGCTGCTGGGGCTGGGTAGGGTGTAAGGTTGATACGCCCGTTCACTTCTTCGGATGCGTCGCCAGCCATTCCCAGGCGAGGCGTTGGGCTTCGGAATAATTATTGGGGAACAGTGCGATCCATATTGCTTGGTTTTAACGGGGCGAGAATATGAACCGCAGATGAACCGCAGGCTCAGAATTGGTTCAGCAAAGCTCCGGTAGAAGGGATGCCAACACTGGAGATTATCTCCACTGAGATACCCAATTAACAAGGAATTAAACCATGTTCCGCAAGACCCTCATCGCTCTCGTTGCAACCGCCGCTCTCGCGACAGGCATGGCCGCAACTGCAGAAGCAAAAACTAATATCGTCCTCGGCATCGGCCTCGGCGGTTACAGCGGTGGCTACGGCGGCGGTTACGGCTACGGCGGTGGTTACGGTGGTTACGGCTACGGCGGTGGTTACGGTGGTGGCTATGACGTTGGTTACGACGAAGACTATGGCTATGACAGCGATTGCAACTGGCATTGGATTAAATATAAGAAATGGAACCACTCGCACACCCACTTCGTCATCAAGCACAAAAAAGTCTTGAGCTGCTACTAAGACAGAATTGCTAAAGCTGAGGTTCCCACTTCTCCCACATCCCCGGAACCATCAGTTGAAGAAACCAGCTGCGGCCCCCTCTGCAGCTGGTTTCACTCGTATTCCATTCTCCGCAAGACCTAACGTGGCAATCTTGAAGTGCCATGCGCCTCCTCGTCTGGCGTAGGCGGAAGGCTGCTGTGGCTGGGTAGGGCGGGGCGCGACAATCGAACCAGAAAGATTCAAGATCAATCCGATCCATCAAATGCCGGGACTAAACACCTAAGACAACTCACAGACATTTTCCATGAATTTGCCACTCGGCGTGAGCGGAACAGCATCGAGTTTGATGAAGCGCACGGTGATGGCTTCGCCAAGCTGTTCGCGCATGTTTTTAACAATGTTTTCTTCTGCATCGGGTTGGACCGGCAGGTACTCCACATAACGCACTTCAAACGACAGAGACCCCACCTGGGCGAGTTGCCAGGTTTCGGTGCCTAGGGGTTTCTTCAGGGAGGGCGGAACCGACAAAGACAAGCGGCGGCCATCCGGCAGGCGGAAGAGATGAGAGGTGCGGCCAACGATGCGGGCGAGAACGGGCAGGGTCCGGCCACAGCCGCATGGTTCTCCGGCAATTGCCGTGTCGCCCTGGTCATAACGGATGAGCGGTTGCGCGGTGTTGAGCAGGGGCGTTATGATGACGCGGCCCGGCGTGCCCACGGCGCAGGCACGGCCATTGTCGTCAACAATTTCCAGCAAGGCGATTTCCGCATTCACATGGTAGTTTCCGCCATTGTTGGGGCAGGGGTGGGCTACCTTGTGGCATTCGGTTGAGCTGTAGAGGCCAACGATCCGTGCGCCAAAGGCACGGTGGCAATCCTCAATTTCCTCTTCGGTGATGCCGGTGCCGTGGCCGAGGATGGCGTCCAGTTTCAGGGGCAGTTTGAGGCGCAAGGCTTCCAGGGCAGCGGCATGGGCCGTCTTGGGCCTTGTGCCCAGATAGGCCACGCCCTTTTCCTGCATGAAGCGCACAAGCTGTTCGGGGGATACCTGCCGGTTAATATGCCATCCCTGGCCGGTGGCCCTTGCGTCCCAGACTGGTCCCCACCTGCCGCCCAGTTTGCCCTCGGGCCAGAGGGCAAAATCACGGCCGCCCTTGGTGCAGTCGCAACTGGCTTTTGACGGGTCAATGTTGTGCCATGTGTTGGCCCTGGCCATGGCGGCCCGCGAGGCCAAAGCCGCCAATCCATTATGGGTGACAGTAACCGGCACGCCGGTGGTCCCCGAACTCCAATGATTGCGTACTTGACCGTGGCCGGCGGGCACGTCGGGGGCCAGCATACTGTCGCGGTGATCAAACAGGTCTTTTCGCGTCAGGATCGGGATATCCTCCCAGCGATTCCAGTCAATACCCCCCGTCTGGGTGAAAACGGGGTTCAGCCGGGATTGGTAAAATGGGACATTTTTTCTTGCGTGTTTAAGGAGTTGTGATAGCTGGCTGCGCTGATACTCAAGGAGCTGATCAGCTGGCCAATGCTGGCTTTTCATCAACATCTCGTAAAATTTTTTTTCAAGTGAAGACGGGTCGATCATGGGGTTAATGTAAACGACCAAGCCATTTTGTCTAATTGCTTTGATGTGTTGCAATTTGGCAGCAATGGTCGGAATTTTGGGGGTGGGGCGGCTTTTGCTTTGATGGCCTCTAATTTGTCGGGTATAGTTTCACGGAATGGGGGAGCAACCCCGTCGCGTGGCTTAGTTTTGCAGGGTGGGTTTTATGACAATTTCAATGAAAAGAGCGGCTTTTCTTCTGAGCGGGACAATTGCCGCGGGCATGTATTGCAGCGTTTCCCTGGCTGCGGATATCGAGACGACGACTGCCCTTCCGGCAGTTTCGGGCCCCAATGGCAAGGTGGAAATTGGTGGTGGCTGGGCTGACATTGATGATTTGGGTGACGATGAAGTGTTCCGTGGCGGCGCCGCCTTCAGTTTCCCGGTTGGTGACATGTTCGGCATCCAGGCTGATTTGACGGCTTTGGACGCTTACGGTGAAACGGCAATCGGCGGGGCGGCCCATTTCTTTACGCGCGATCCCAATTCCTATCTCTTCGGCGCTTATGGCGGCTATGTTGATGCCGGTCCGGCCAATATCTGGTATGTCGGCCCTGAAGCTGAACTGTATCTCGACAACATATCAATCGAGGCGGTTGGCGGTGTAATGGATATCAGCAACGGCGGCGGCACTGAATTTTATGCGATGGGTACTGTTGCTCTCTATGCCACTGAAAACCTGCGCCTGTCGGTTGGTGCCAGCACGGTTGCTGGCTTTGATTCGGCGAATGCCGGAGTTGAATGGTTCATGGGCGACACGGGGCTTCCTCTTTCCCTTACAGTTAATGGTCAGCTCGGCGAAGATGGTTATACCTCGATTATGGCAGGTCTCAGCCTGTACTTCGGCGGCGAGGACAAGAGCCTGATCAGGCGTCACCGCGAGGATGACCCACGCCTGCACTTCTTCAACATCTTCAATGCCGGCCTCTTGGGTGGCGGCGGTGGCCTATTGGATACAGGGCCTACCTGCGACTCCGATCCGGAGACGCAATTGCCGTATTGTCCCAAAGGTTCTGGCTGAGGTTGAGCCGGTAACACCATAACCGTCGAGGAAATTGCATCCAGTACGCTTCCGCTCGACGGCCAACATCAGGGGCGCTCTGGGTTTGGGGTGCGCCGCCAGCCATTCCTGTGCAAGGCGCTGGGCTTCCCCTTGGTAGGCGCAGGCGGAAGGCTGCTGTGGCTGGGTAGGCTGGTGCGGGCAATCGGGCTTGGCGTCCGGCCAATTGCCAAGAATCGTGGAATGGGCAAGGAACGTCTAACAATTTACCATTGCCTTGCCATCAGGAAGTGCCCTCTAGCCAAGGGCCAGAATTGCCAGTTTTCTTGCATCGCAGGAACTCCAGCGGAAACCCCGACAAAGCTGCGCCACTGGTTGCTAGTTGGTTGCTACAACATGACGCACCAAACCGGTTTAACAGCTAAGTGTTTGAAATTGCTGGTGCCGCTTAGGTGACTCGAACACCTGACCCCATCATTACGAATAATGGGGTCAGTGCTTTTGCTTGATATGGGGTGACAGGTCGTGAGGGTGGAATAACCCTTGCAAATCATGAGGCAACTTCTATTTATTAGTTGCATGCAGTCTCAGTAAGACTCGCATGCTCTCAACACTTTTGGAACCCCAGTGGAACCCCAATGCCAAAGCATATCGCTCCACTAACTGCCCTGCAGGTTGCGGCCCTCAAGCCACGCAGGCTTAAGC
>JANNUW010000075.1:0-1288 GCA_031414095.1 Hyphomicrobium sp.
CAACAACGTCGCCTGCCCACGATCCGCACCTTCAACAAAGCGCCCCATGATCGCCTCCCCAATTCACGAGGAGAATCATAGCCGACTCGACGTTTCCACACAGCCAGGGTCAATCGCAACGCGCACTGACTGTCGGCTTTCAGGCCGAAGCGGCCAACACACCCGTGCTGACCAATGACATGAGCAGCCGGGATACCGATCGACTGGTGATTAAGACGGTCGAAGCGCCTCCAGCTGCGGACATAGTTGGATGCGCTGGCGGGCTGGTCAAGATCGGATTGGTCGACGGCAGCTTGTGGGATCGAGCATCGAGCACCCGAAGACGTGGAGGCCGCGCCGCCCGCCATTGATCCCGACACCGGCGAGATCATCAGCTCCGCCTGACAGAACACTCGAACCGCACGCGCGAAAGCAAGAAGGGTCCCTTCGAGGGGTGCCTTCTTGCTTCAACGCCCATCAATACTACTGGCCTGACATTACTCTGCCGTTGACACCAGCTCTGATAAATTTGCCTGCCTGAGCGCAGGCGCCGTCAATGCGGCAGAATCTTCGACAGAAATAGCTGCGCGCGCTCACTACGAGGTGTGCCGAAAAATCCTTCCTTCGTTGCATCCTCGACGATGGAACCTTGATCCATGAATACTATGCGGTGGGCAACGCGGCGGGCAAAACCCATCTCATGCGTGACGACCGCCATGGTCATGCCCTCCTCGGCGAGCTTTACCATGACGTCGAGAACTTCGGTGATCATCTCAGGATCGAGGGCCGAGGTCGGCTCATCGAACAGCATCGCTATCGGGTCCATGGCGAGCGCACGGGCAATAGCGACGCGCTGCTGTTGGCCGCCGGACAGCTGTGCCGGGTGCTTGTCCGCCTGCTCAGCGAGGCCCATGCGGGTCAGCAATTCATGCGATTTAGCCTTGGCCTCGGCCGTGTCGCGACCCAGCACCTTTTGCTGGGCGAGTACGATGTTCTCGGCAGCTGTCATGTGGGGAAAGAGTTCGAAATTCTGGAACACCATGCCGATTCTCGAGCGCAACTTCGGCAGGTTGGTTGAACGCGCGCCGACCGAGATGCCGTCGACGGTGATTTCGCCCTGGGTGAATGGCTCCAATCCATTGACGCACTTAATCAGGGTGCTCTTGCCCGAGCCCGAGGGCCCGCAGATTACCACCACTTCGCCTTGGGCAATGTTCATCGAGCAGTCTTTCAAGACCTGGAAACCGCCATACCATTTGCTGACGTTTTTAATCTCGATCAAAGGGCGTATCTCCGCTTCAGACGGTTG
>JANNUW010000076.1:0-13666 GCA_031414095.1 Hyphomicrobium sp.
CCCGTGATCGGCGAAACCGGCATGATCGAACAGTTTATGGGGATGCCCGACACGCCTGAAAACCGCGCGAAATTCTTGGGCGGCATTCCACTCGGGCGCTTTTCAACACCGTCAGACATTGCCAACGCTGCGGTGTTCTTCGCCGATCCTGCGTCCGCCTTCGTCACGGGCGCTGCCCTCGAAGTCGACGGCGGCCGCTGCATTTAATATGTCCGTGGCGGCTTGCGCGCACCGGCCAGCTCCCCGGAGGGGAGTCGGTGCGCGCCACCTAAAGAGCGAGTGCGTGATTGTCGAAGGCGATGCCGGGGGCGAAATTGGAGGCGAGACGTGCGCCCAAGTTTTGCGAATTGCGCGTCGTGACCTCGCCGAGGCCGGTGGTCAGGAGGAAGCCTTCACCTTCGTGAGCGGGCGCGACGCCGCACACGTCCTTGATGGCGGCTTGGCCAATCAACTTGCGCGCGCTCACATCAAAAAACAAAACACGACCGCCGCGCGGCGACGTCGCCGACACGATGCCGCCCGCCGCATCGACCGCGACCGAGCCGACGTAGTTTTTCATGAGCCCGTAGGTGTCGTCCGGCGCTTCGAACAGCGCGGGCTTGGCCCCGCGCTTATGCCAGCCAACCAACGCTGGAACGCCCCCGCCCTCGTTCTGGCAGCCGAACGTCACGATGTCACCAGCTGCAACCGCGAGATGCCGTATGGAGAGCTGGTGCAAAGACGGCTCCAACATCTGATGTTCGATAATGTCGCCGGACCGCACGTCAATATAGGCAAGCGACGGCTGCATGGTGTCGAGGTTCAGCGGCGCACGGCCCGAGTCCGGATTGGTGTCGATGCCTCCATTGGCGACGACGAGTGTCACGCCGTCTGTCAGCAATGCTAGATCGTGGGGACCGATGCCGCCCGAGGGCAACTCGCCGATCTGGCGGTAGCCGCCCGTGGCATCGCGCACGGTGATCATGCCGCGCTGAGCCTCGATATCGTTCTCGGTCGAATAGAGAAGCCGCCCATCGGCCGAAAACACGCCGTGGCCAAAAAAGTGGCGGCCGGGTGCGCTCACAAATGTTTGCGGCGGCAGTTTTCCCTGCGGATCGAAGGCGATCGCAAAGGTTCCGGGGCGGCGGGCAAAAACCACACATTCACTAGCACCCGGACGCCGCGCTATGTCATGTCCACGCGCCGGCAACAGAACTTTGTGCGCAATTTCGCCTTGCGGGCCGAAGGCTACGGCTGCGAACCGGTCGATGCCGTCGCGCGCACTCGACACATAGCGGGCGCTGCGGGCGGCCTCGACGCCCAGTGCCGTCGCCAAGGCGCCACGGGACGCGGCCACGAACGCGGCTCCCAATCCTAAAAAGTGGCGTCTGTCGATCGTCATTTCATCAATCACCATCGAGTGCACTGAACCCGATCGTGATGCCCGCCTGATCGGCAATCGCTTGCCCGCCGGTCAAGTAAGCATTCTTCAGCGGAAATCCCATGCCGATCAATTTTTCCCGCGCGGCGTCGTTGCTGAACGGAGTCTTGGATAATTTCATGGCCAGCGCGGCCGCGGCAATCGCACCACTCATTTCATCTTTGATCGCACCCAAGGTGGTGTTTTTTGTTTTTTCAGGATCGAGTATGGGCGGTTCAGTTTGATGCGCGATAAATCCGCCGTCGCTGAGCAAGGATTGCAGCCCCTCGATATTGGACTTGAGAAACGCCAACCCCAGCCCGCTGTTAGGCAACATCGGCTCAAGGGCCTTGGCGCCAACCTTCTGAAGCCCCAGCTGCCCTGTCAGACGCGCATCGCGCACCTGTTCCACGCCGGCGACAAAGGCCTGCAGGAGTGCCTGCGTCGTCTCCTTCTCATTGATGTATGCGGTGTTGTCCGCGCTTGGATGCAGCCAGAGTTTTTCGTAATCACTCCCTAACGCCCAGCCGTCCGACGCAGCTTTGGCGATAGATGCGATGTTGGCGCTGAGAGCAGTTGCGTACCGGCACGAGGGCGTGGTCGTTGAGCCGGCTTCGCTCAACTCTTTTGAAGCAGATCCAAAGAACACCAAATCAAGCGCCGTGAAGCCTTGCACAGCCACACTTTTTTGCGCAAGCCGGCCATCGAACGCGGTTTCGTCGGCGCTCGTAAGGACTGCCGCCACCTGTTTCTTGGCAAGGCCCTTGGCGTCGGGCCAGTAGAGTAGCCGGGCATGCCGCTGTTCCTCCGCGATAGGCCCGAAGTTGATGTGCTCGATGCGCGCCCACGCCAGCACGGCGCTCTCGAAGGCGGCACGCGCACGCTTCAAACGCGTTTTCGACGTCGCCGCGCACAGGGACGCCGTTGCCGTTTGCAGTTTCGCAGCGGCGTTCTCAAAAGCGTTATAGCCTGGGCGGATATGGTGCTCAATCGCGTCGCGCGCCACGCCTGCATGATCGTAAGCCATAACCGGCGACGCCGCCACGAAGACGAACAACGCACCCAGCATTGCCCGCCACGCTACCACTGGGGAACCGGGAAAACCCCCCAAAGGCAAGACACCATTGGCAACAAACAGCAACATCGAGACCCATCCCGCCGGAAAACATGCTCGCTGCACTACAGCGACTTCACGAAGGCCACCAGGGCCTCGCGCTCAGACTTGCTCAAAGCAGCATACGCATCGCTCGCGGCTTTGGCTTCTCCGCCATGCCAAAGAATAGCTTCTTCTAGATTTCGAGCCCGCCCATCATGCAGCAAAAATGTATGCCCGCTTACAGTTTCGGTGAGCCCGATGCCCCAGAGCGGTGCCGTACGCCATTCGCGGCCATCGGCTTTGCCCTCTGGCCGATTATCAGCCAAGCCCTCGCCCATGTCGTGCAGAAGAATATCGGTATAGGGCCAGATTTTCTGGTTCGAAAGCTGCGGCTGACCGCTTGCATCGCCCGTCATATGCGAGGGCGTATGACAGCCGCTGCAACCGCTGGCTTGAAACAGTGCCTTGCCCGCAAGAATGGTTTGGCTGCCCGCGTCACGGCGCGCGGGAACGGCGAGGTTTTGCGCATAAAAGGTGACCATGTCAAAAAGCTGCGATCCGATTTCCTGGCCTTCCTGCTTTTCACTCGCGCCTGAGGGTGCTGTCAGACATTGCTTTTGCGACACCGTGCAGTCGCCGGTCGAGCGCGGCACCGGCGGGCTCGAAATTCCCATATCGCTCGCGAAGGCCTCCGCGCTTTGTTGGGCAATTGAGGTTGCCCCTGCCTTCCAGCCAAAGCGCCCGAGCGCCAGGCGGTTATCGAGCGGCGACCAGATCTCGTTGACGCGCCCAGAAATCCCATCGCCGTTGGCATCGTCAGGATCGGCCTTGGCGCGAACAGCTTTTTCCGGGATCGTTTCCAGCAATCCCAAACCGATCATCGCGGGCGCCACGCGCATCGACATCATCGTGCCGGCATTGAGCGGACCAAAGGCCGGTTCGGTTATCGAGACAGTGGGTTTGCGCAGGAGTACGGCCGAGCCATCTTTGAGGGCGACGGGGACGTCGCTGTAATCGACGCGCACATGACCCTCGGCATCCAGGCCCGGGATGGCGACGTCCTGCAACTGAGCGCCGTAGACTGGCTCATCAATGCTCTTGATGCGGCCCTCGGCCAGCAGCCGCTTTTGCTCGTCCGTCTGAGGCGGAATAGATAACCGCACGAGCGATGACACCGCGTCGCCGTCTGGAAAATTGCCCGTTGGCGGACGGCCCCGCCCATCTTTCAAATGGCAATTTTGGCAACCGCGCGCATTATATAAAGGACCTAGACCATCGGACGTATCCGTCGACGACGGGGCGGCGACCCACAGCTTGCGGAAGATGGCATTGCCGATCTTGAACTTACCTTCACCTTCAAACCCGATGCCATGAGACGACTGTGAAAATGCCTCGCGCGTGCCGGCCGCGCGCGACGTCGTCGCGGTGCCGCCGGGATTTTCTTCGCCGGGTTCGAGCACGCTAACACTCGCGGCTCCGTTTTCCGCAATCGCCCACGCGGCCGCCGTGCAGAGTGCGACGCTGCACACGAGGGCCAAACGGGCGTTCGAGATCGTTTTACTTGTGAATATCGACAATCTGCCGGGGCCTCTTAACGTCGGGTACTTTCCTAGCGCGCTTTTAGGCCGAGAACGCCCGGCCTTGGATTACTAATTTGAAATCTTGCAGCTCTTGGCGCTGGCGTCATTGGCGCTCAATAGCTGAGCGCCGTGCGCAGGCCGAATATGGCGGTATTCTCAATGGCCGGACTGGTTTGGTCGGCGGCATCGAGCGGTATAAATCGCGCCGTAGACAATGCCGTGATCGGAGAGGTCCTTGCGAACTATGGCCGCCCCGCTACAGCAGACGTCGTCGTGCTCGGCGGCCCAGGCGCTATGTCCGTTGACCACGATAACCGCAGACGCCGCGGTCAGTGCTGCCGCGACAGCTTTTCGAATCGCATTGAGGTCACCGCGCATGGAACGCTCATAATGGGCAGGGGCCAAAGGTCAGAAAGACTTTGCGGAAATATCCACATCCGATTTGCGTGCCGCGCGGCGGCGGGGCGGGCATCTAAAAATTCTGCAGCAGCACGTTGAGTAGGCGTTCCCGGAAGCGAGGAATCAGCCTTTTTCCTTGCCGCCAGAGGCGGCTTTCAAGGGCCCGTCGCGGCCGCTTGAATTGTCGAACTGCAGGGAATTCAGACCCAGCACAGCAATGGCACGCTCGATTTCCTTGGTCTGCGCGATCAGGGCGTCGATGGCCGCCTGCACGGCTGCGTTGCCCGGCACATTGCCCTCGCCGATCATCATGTCATAGGCTTCGCCGGCATTGGCGCGCTCGACAAGTGCCGTCATTTTCGCGAGCGTCGCGTCGAGGGCTTTGACAAAGCGCTGGTCGGCCTCGGCCGACTTGGCGCGCACCAGTTCGCCAACGCCGGGCCCCGCCACCATCGATCCATCGAGTCGCTTATAGCGCCCGAGGTAGACGTTCTGCATGCCGACGGCGTCGTAATAGTGCGAGTTGTGCGTGTTGTCAGAAAAGCAGTCGTGTTCTTCCTCTGGATCATGCACGAGAAGCCCCACTTGCATGCGGTCGCCCGCCAGTTCGCCGCGCGAAAGACTCCCCAGGCCCGTAAAAATCGCCGTCAATCCGGCACGATCGGCGTTTTGACTGACGGCGGCGCGCGCCGCGCCCTCCTTGCCCCACTGCTGCGCCATGAATGCGAGGTCGTCGGCCAGCAATTGCGTGACCACCTTGAGATACTGGCTGCGGCGATCGCAGTTGCCATGTGAACAGTTGGTCAAATCGTAGTCAGTCGCTGGTCGCGATCCTGCGCCGGTCTTGGTGCCGTTCAAGTCCTGCCCCCAAAGCAGAAATTCGACCGCGTGATAGCCGGTCGCCACGTTGGCTTCGACGCCGCCGGCTTCCTGCAGGGTGTCGCGCAGCAGCGCTGGCGTGATTTGCGACGCGTCGACGCTCTTGCCGGCAATCTTGAGCGAGCGGTTGGCGATGACGTTGGCCGTGAAGTATTCGTTCTCCGGCTGGTCGGCACCCGATGCGCCGCTGACGTAATCGATGAGCCCCTCGTCGAGCGGCCAAGCGTTTACCCGACCTTCCCAATCATCGACGATCTGATTGCCGAAGCGGAAGACTTCCGTCTGCATATAGGGGACCCGCGCGGCCCTCCACGCATCGCGTGCCGCCGCCAGCGTGGCGTCGTTCGGCGTCGCGATCAGCGCGGCAATTTTGACATTGAGTTCACGAGCCGCCGTATGGGCGTCTTCATATCCGGCTTGCGCGATGTCGGCATAATTTGCGATGACGGCCGCGGCCGTGGCCGGTTCCGCCGACGCCGAAACCGCTGCGGCCGGAGCCATCAGCGCCGAAAACAACACCGCAAAAATACATCGGCCAAAGGGCCGCTCTGATAGGCGAAGCGTCATGGTCTTTACTCCTAATCGACGAGATTCAAGGTCTCGAAATCAGGCGCCTTCGTTTATGGAAGGCACGTATCACGGGCGTGATGCAGGCAAGTTCGCTTGCTTGTTAAGTGCCGTCAACATCTATGTTCTTGAATTATTCCAAGTCCAAACTGCAAACGACTTGATTCAAAAAAACCGCGGTGGAATTTTCCACCGCGGTTTTTGACTGCCGTGTGACGTCAACGTCAAGCTCAGGCCATGTACTGTCCGCCGTTGGCCGTGATGGTTGAACCAGTAATGAAGCCGGCACTGTCAGCCGCCAGGAATACCACACAGCGCGCGATCTCTTCCGGCTCGCCCAGACGGGCCACGGGAATGTGGGGAAGGATATTCTTTTCCAGAACGTCCTGCGGGACGGCCTTGACCATCTCCGTTGCGATATAACCCGGGCAGATGATGTTGACAGTGATACCAGCGCGCGCGCCCTCCTGGGCCAGCGCCTTGCTGAAACCGATGTCGCCCGACTTCGAGGCCGAATAGTTGACCTGTCCCATTTGGCCCTTTTGACCATTGATCGATGAGATGCTGATGACACGGCCGAACTTGCGGGCGCGCATGCCTTCCCAAACCTGCCGAGTCACGTTGAACAGCCCGTTGAGATTGGTGCCGATGACATCATCCCACTGCTGCTTGGTCATTTTGTGGAACATCACGTCTTTGGTGATGCCGGCATTGTTGACGAGTACATCGATGGGACCAACGTCTTTTTCGATTTGCTTTACGGCCTTTTCGCAGGCCTCGAAATTCGAGACGTCAAACTTATAAACGGGGATGCCCGTTTCTGCTGTGAACTGCTGGGCCGCCGCATCGTTGCCGGCATAGCTCGCGGCGACGCGATAGCCCGCGCTCTTGAGCGCAATCGAAATAGCGTGGCCGATACCGCGCGTGCCGCCGGTAACGAGGGCAACTCGTGCCATGATTTTAGATCCTTTTTGTTGGGAGGATTTGAGCTTCGTTTAAATGAGGTTGCCTCTCCCGTGTTTAACAGGGAGAGGCGAAGTTCTGTTAGTCGCGAGCGACGCAAAGCGCGACGCCCATGCCGCCGCCGATGCACAGCGTGGCCAAGCCCTTCTTGGCGTCGCGGCGCTGCATTTCATGCAGCAGCGTGACGAGCACGCGCGCGCCCGATGCACCGATTGGATGGCCGATCGCAATGGCGCCGCCGTTGACATTCACCTTGTCGGTATCCCAAGCCATGCCCTTGTTGACAGCAATGGCTTGCGCCGCAAACGCCTCGTTGGCTTCGATGAGATCGAGATCCTTGATGGTCCAGCCGGCCTTTTCGAGCGCCTTCTTGGACGCCGGGATCGGGCCGGTGCCCATGATCGAGGGATCGACGCCCGCGTGCGCCCACGACACGATGCGCGCGAGCGGCGTGATGCCACGCTTCTTAGCGTCGGCGAGCGTCATTAAAACCACCACGGCGGCGCCGTCGTTTAGCCCCGATGCGTTGGCCGCTGTAACGGAGCCTTCCTTGGGGTCGAATGCGGGGCGCAACTTGGCAATGCCTTCAAGCGTCGTGCCGTCCTTGATGTACTCATCGGTATCGACGACGGTATCGCCCTTGCGGCCCTTGATGGTGACCGGCGCGATTTCGGTCTTGAAGTGACCGGCCTTGCGGGCGGCTTCGGCCTTGTTCTGAGAAGCAACAGCGAACTTGTCCTGTTCGTCGCGCGTGATCTGCCACTGGCGGGCCACGTTCTCGGCCGTCGTGCCCATGTGATAATTGTTGAAGGCGTCCCAAAGGCCGTCCTTGACCATGGTGTCGACGAATTTGACGTCGCCCATCTTGGTGCCGTCGCGCATATGCGCGGCGTGCATCGCTTGGCTCATGCTCTCCTGGCCACCGGCGACGACGATCGTCGCCGAACCGGTCTGGATCTGCTGCATGCCCAGCGCCACCGCGCGCAAACCCGAGCCGCAAATCTGGTTCATACCCCAGGCCGGCGTATCGACTGGGATGCCGGCTGCGAGCGCTGCCTGGCGGGCGGGGTTTTGGCCCTGCCCAGCGGTCAAAATCTGGCCGAGAATGACTTCCGAGACATCACCGGGCGCCACGCCGGCACGCGACAGAGCCGCCTGAATGGCGACCTTACCCAGTTCGTGTGCGCTTACGGCTCCAAGTGAACCATTAAACGAGCCAACTGGCGTACGTGCAGCGCTGGCAATGACAATCGTCGTGTCGTCACTCATTTTACGGTTTCCTCCGATGGCGATTGGGCGGGCATTGTACCTTGGCCCATAACCCCCGCCGCTTTTAATTTGAACGGGCGCAGGCTTTGCTGGCGGCTAGATAGCAGCAGCGCCTTTATAGCCGCAATTACACAATCGGCGGCAAAACCGCCCATTTTTCTTTGCACGCACCGACTTTTTGCTTTGCGGAGGGCGACTCGCGTTCCGCGAGCCGGCCGCCCCCCGCGTTTACGGCGGCTTGCACCTCCGCGCCTTCCGGCCGGCTCCTCCAACGGAGGAGTCCGAAGGCGCCAAGCATACAAACTCAAAAACCCATGGTAAGCGGCCGATCGACTGTGATACGCTCTCGCAATGCAATATAGGTCATTGGAAAAGCGTCCTGTCGAAATGCAAAGCAAGCCCGAGACGACCCCTGAAAAGCGCGAATCCGTCGTCATAAAGAAGTACGCCAACAGGCGCCTTTATAACACCGAGACAAGCACCTACGTGACGCTTGAAGATCTCGCTCAAATGGTCCGTGCGGACCGCGATTTCGTCGTCTATGACGCCAAATCCGGCGACGATCTGACCCACGGGGTCCTGACCCAGATCATCGTTGAGCAGGAAAGCCGTGAGGGTGGGCAAACGCTGCTGCCTATCCCGTTCCTGCGTCAGCTTATTCGCTTCTACGACGACCAGATGGGACGCATGGTCCCGAGCTACTTGCAGTTCAGCCTGGAAAGCCTCGTCAAAGAGCAGACGAAATTCCGCAGTCAGCTCACCAATGCGCTCACCAACCCGTCGACTGCTTTTGAAATTTATCAAGATCAAGCGCGGCGCAACATCGCCTTGTTCGAGCAAGCCATGACGATGTGGACGTCGCTGTCTTCGAGCGGCGAGAACGCCCAAGCGCCGTTCCCCAATCCGTTTGCGCCGGCAACCGCCGAAAGCTCCGCCAGCAGCAAGGCCGCGAGCCAGCCGGCAACAGCCAAACCGGCGGCAGCGCGGCCTGAACCGCCCGCGACGCCTGGCGCCGAAATCGATGAACTCAAAAATCAGTTGACCGCAATGCAACAGCGCATCGAGCGTTTATCGCGCGACACTAGCTGACTCTTCCCGCGCCTTCCGGCCAGCTCCCCCAACGGGGGAGTCGGAAGTCGCCAAGAAAAAAACTAAACTTTCCCACTCCGCTCGTAGTCTTCGATCGACAGCGGCATACCGAAATGGAAGCCCTGCAGGTACGTAATGCCTGCTTGCTTCAGAAAGTCGGCGGTTTCCTGGTCGCCCACCCACTCGGCGACGGTTTCCATGCCGAACGTCTGCGCGATTTCAATCATGGTGCGAATGAACACTTCGCCTGTGCTGTCGTGGGCCAGATCTTTGACGAACGAGCCGTCGATCTTGACCATGTCGACGTTCAAGACCTTCAAATTCTTGAAGGATGTATAGCCCGCGCCAAAATCGTCGATGGCCACTTTGCAACCCAGCTCGCGCAACGTATCGACAAAGATGATGATCTGGTCGAGATCGTGGATGACGGCCGTTTCGGTGATTTCGATAATCAGCCGGTTGGTCAGTGACGCTTTTCCCGCAGTGAGCCGCTGGAGCGCCTGTACCCATTCGTGATCGGCGACCGTGAGGCCCGAGACATTGAGCGCCAGCCGCAAATCGGTATGCTTTTTCAGTAAAGCGATGGCCAGCTCCAAGGTTCGCTTGTCGATTTGGCGCGATAGGCCCAACTGTTCGGCAAACGCCATGAACTCGCCGGCCGATACCAGCGTGCCGTCCGGCTTGCGCATGCGCAACAGACATTCATAGTGTTCGGGGTGGCCAGTGACGGCCGAAATGATCGGCTGTAAAACGAGCAGCATGCGTTCATCATCGAGCGCCGAGAGCACGTCGTCGGCAACGGCGACACTGCGCCGCTTCGTGGTTTCGCGCGCCTGAGTCGGCTCATAGGCCATGAAACAATCGAAGCGCTTCATCTTGGCGCGCTCAAGCGCGTGCATCGCATTGCCGAGAGCTTCGGCTGAGGTCAACGCCTGAGAGGGCATGACCAATCCGCCGATCGAAAGCGAGGCCGACATTTGGCAGATCGTCGTCTTGATCGTCGCGTCTCGTACGCACTTCAAAAATCGGTCGGCCGCGATGCGCATGGCACCCGGCCCGCATTCATTTAAAATGATCCCGAATTTGTTGGACGAGTAGCGCCCGAGCGTATCGCCGCCACGCAATTTAGATTTGATCATACGGGCGGTGGCCGAGATAATCTCGTCGCCCATATCGAAGCCAAAAGACTCGTTGATGACGTCGAGATTATTGACTGACGCCATCAGAAAAGCGGCCGGCGTACCGCTCCGTTCAGACCGTCCAATGGTGGCGGTCAATGCCTCCGTCAGCCGGATGCGATTGAGCTGCCCCGTCAATTCGTCGTGGTCCGAGCGGTGCAGCAATCGCTGCTCTTCCCAGTGCCTGTCTGTCACAATGCGCATGACGCCGCGTGCCTGGGCCGGCCGTCCTTGTGCGTCGGGCCACCAGCGTCCGTGATCTTCGACCCACACCTTCACAGTGCTGCGCCGCCCTTGAGGTAACAGCTGATACTGCAAGCGATAGCCAACACCGCGCGAACCGGCTTCGGTCTTGGCGCCAGCAATTTCCTGGTGCCGCTGGCTGACATACTCAGACGCGATCAGCAATTGGTAGGCGGTGCCGGTGGCAATGCTTTGTGCATCGGGGACTCCGAGCACGCCGACGGCGTTGCTTTCCCATTCTATCGTGTCGCTGACGATGTCCCAGCTGTAGGCGGTTTCGCGAATGGCCGACAGGATGCCGACGAGATCCAAGCCTTCCGCAATCAGCGGCGGTTCGGTCATTCCTACGGTATCCTCTAAACTCAGCGCCTGTGCTGGGTCGGCCGTGAGAGCTGGTTTGTCGGCAAAACTCACTTTCGGCCTACCTTCAGAAAGACCCAAATCGATTTGAGCGCAGGTAATTACGTCTGAACTAGACTCGGCAACTCGCACCTGTGATGCGACGGTCTAAAGAAACCCTACCCTCTAAGCCTTAACAACACTTCAAATCTGCTGCTAATTGTTAAGATGCGCGCGTGTTTCAGCGGCTGAATGCCGGATTATTCCTGCTTATAAGTTAACAGAAGCTCTCTCAAATAGAAAAAGGCCAGCTCTCGTGAGCCGGCCTTTAAAACATTTCCAACCGCCCACAGTTGCCGCAGGGGTATTTCATCGAACCGATTACTGATCGCCGCTGCCGAAGCCAATATCGCGCTTGGCAACGCGGATGCCGATCGTGAAGCCGGCAATGACGTCGATCACAAGCGCCACCAGGAGTAGGAAAAACACCGACGTGGCGGCCTGCGGCACCATCAAGAAGCACATCAGCGCCACGATAAACAGCACCATCGACAGGCCATGATCGACGAGCGAGGCGGTCGTCGTGTAGGTCGCCTTCAAAATCTCGATAAACAAGGTGATCATCGTGACGACCAGAATGAGATCGCCCCAGGTCAGCTTCCAAATGCCGCCGCTCATCATACGCCAGCCGTCAGCACCCGAGAGCGAGCCGCCGAGATCAATTCCCGCCGAAACGAAAACGAAGTAGAGAATGAACGGAATGACCGTCACGGGCAGGGCTCTAAGCGACATCAGCGGTTTCCTTGTGTTGAAGTGTTCGACGGGCAGCAGGCATCGAATGGCCGTCAATCCACTCTCACCTTAACTGACTTACAAGCATTACTATAAAGCCTGGCGCAACTCCACTGCCGCCCGGAAAGGCGGGCTAACCTGCCCCGACCAACCCTCAGCGTTCGGAGCCTCATACTTCGGACTGCGGTTCCAGAATCTGGCGGCCGCGGTACTTGCCCGACTTGAGGCAGATGTGATGGGGACGACGGCGCTCGCCCGAGTCCTTGTCCTCGACGTGCGTCGGCGCGGTCAGTGCATCGTGCGCCTGACGCTGGCCCTTCTTCATAGGCGTCGTCTTTTTCCTAGGTACTGCCACGGCTTAGCTCCATAAAAAATAGCCAGCCCGCGCACACCTCGGTATGCACGAAGCCGGTTGTCGGTTTCGCGTTGGCGGGCTTATACGCACAAACCCCAGACAGCGCCAGTGTTTGCTGAGCCCTGAACGGATCTCGAGAACGAATTGCCGCATGCATTTGGGAAGGCCGTTCCTGCGTTGCCGTTCGGAGCCGCCCCATCAATCGCGGGGGCTTTGTGTTGTAGCTGCGCGATCAGGCTTGAGCACACAATTGGCGGCTGCCCCCGCGATGCGCATGCGAGCTTGGATCGTGCTCGCTTTGCGCGCGGTCTGGGGGCCGGGATCGCCGGCATCGCGGCGGAATGGATTGGGGAGCGACGCGGCCAGTTGAGCGGCCTCGCGCGCGTTTAAAGACGACGCCGACTTCTGGAAATGATGCTGAGCCGCAGCCTCGGCGCCAAACACGCCTGGACCCCATTCAGCGATATTCAAATAGACTTCGAAAATCCGCTGTTTGGGCCAGACGAGTTCCATGAGCAACGTCAATGGCAGTTCAATGGCTTTGCGCAAGTAGCTCTTCGATGGCCACAAAAACATGTTCTTGACGACCTGCATCGAAATCGTGCTCGCGCCGCGTGGAATGCCGTCGCCGGCGCGTTCGATGGCCTCCTGCATGGCTTCCAGATCGACGCCGTTATGCTGGCAAAACGTCCAGTCCTCCGACACCAGCACGGCGCGCACCAAGTTGGGAGACATGGTCGTGATCGGAACCCAGCTATGTTGAAGTTCAGTGCCGCCGAGCCCGCGCCAGACCATCAACGCCGAGCCTGGCGGATCCAAAAAGCGGAATAGCCCAATGAGCACGACGAGCAGCGCCATGTAGGCGCCCAGCGCGCGCACAGCCCAGATGCCGGCGCGGCGTGCAGAGGGCCAGTAATCCGCGGGCCCAGTTGGCAGCGGGTCGCCTCGCGTCCCGCGATCAACCTCAGTCGTTCCGCGATCAACCTCGATCGTTCCGCCGGGCCGCTGAAAGCGAAACGGCGTCAGGGCCGCTTTTAGTGGAACTAAGGCGATTTTCTCAACAGCCCTCACCTCGGCGGCTCTGTCGAAGACAGCGGCCGGCGTTGCAGCGTCAGCGTCGACGTAATCTGCCGAAGCGTACGGCATAGAACGCGGGTCAACCGTTTCCTCGGGATCACGACACGCTTGCACGTCCTCATAGTGCGGAAATGCCCCCATCCGCTCAAGCAATGGCGCCCGGTCCGGTTGTGGTTCTGCTACCTGTTCAACAACGGGGTCGGCGATCTGTTCGGGGTCAGCCCCCGCGGGTCTGACCCCCGGTTCCAAATGCGCAGCAAAGCCGGCGTGGTCGTCTGGCACCTCACATAGGGGCAGACCCGCAGGGTCAGACCCTGGAAACTCCGAACCCTCCGAAAACTTAACGGAAGACGGATGGGGAAACTCTACGGCCGTTTCTTCTTGTTCCGGCGCTTCTGGACTGGACTGCTCAACAACAGGGTCGGCAATCAGTTCAGGGGC
>JANNUW010000077.1:0-10941 GCA_031414095.1 Hyphomicrobium sp.
GCAGGCGGACAAACGCATGGCGCGCGTTACAGAAACACGCTCGGCCAAAACCACGGCGCGCTCGGCTGTCGATGTCGCCGCCAACCGCAAAAAGCAAGTCACAGACAGCTTGCGCAACATCGAAGCACGTCAGAAGGCTAAAGAACGCGTCACGCTGCGAACGCGCATGGAAAGAGCCGGCCTCGAAGCCAATCCGCGCACGTATTGGATTGCCAGTGGCATCAGCGCTGCCGTCTGCGTCATGGGCATCATGTTCATGATGCCGAACTCGCCTGTCATGCCGATGGCAGCCGTCACCGGTGCCTTTGTCGGCTTCTTCGGCCTGCCACGTTTCGTATTGTCGCGGATGATCACCAAGCGTCAGAAAAAGTTTGTCCACGAATTGGCTAACGCCATCGACGTCATCGTCCGCGGCGTCAAATCCGGCCTGCCGCTCAACGAATGTCTGCAGATCATTGCGCGCGAGAGCCCCGATCCCATCGCGAGCGAGTTCCGCGAAGTCGTCGAACAGCAGCGCATCGGCGTTTCGATGAGCGAGGCCTTAGAGCGCCTCGTGTTGCGGATGCCGATTCCCGAAGTAAAATTCCTCGCCATCGTCATTGCCATTCAGCAGCAGGCCGGCGGCAATCTGTCGGAAGCGCTCGGCAATCTATCGGGCGTCATCCGCGACCGCTTCCGCATGGCCATGAAGGTGCAGGCTCTGGCCGGCGAAGCCAAGAGCTCGGCCATGGTTCTGGCGTCGCTGCCGCCTGGCGTGACGTTCATGATCTGGGTGTCGTCGCCTGCCTACATCGCGCCGCTCTTCAACACGGCAACGGGCAATATTTTTATCGCTGTCGGCCTGATGTGGATGGGCATCGGCGTGCTTGTCATGCGCAAGATGATCAACTTCAAGTACTGATAATTTTAACCGGCGCGGGCTTGCTAAGCCTGCCGACGGCCACACCGAGGCGAACATGCAAGATATCGTCGATATGCTGGTCAGCCCGCAGTTTGTTGCGACGGCCCTTGCGGCCATCGCGGCCTTCGCGACCGTGTTGTCGCTCGCCATGCCGATGCTGCAACGCGACCGGGTCAACCAGCGCATGAAGGTGATGGCTGTCGAGCGCGATAAAATGCGCGCCAACCGCATTTCCGAAATGCAGACCAAGGAGCGTACCGCCAGCACGACGCGCCTGCGTCAGGCGCCTAAGGGCTACATGAGCCAAGTCGTCGATAGACTGGATCTCAGGAAGCAGTTCGACAGCGAAGAGCTGCGCGGGCGCCTCAAAATGGCGGGCCTGACCGGTCAAACGCCCGTGGTCACATATATGTTTTGCCGGGTGGCGTTGCCGCCGCTGGCGTTTGTGTTTGGGCTTTTTTACGTTTTCTTCGTCGCCGAATTCACGCATCCCCCGATGATCAAAGTCTTGATGGCTTTGGGTTGCGGGTTCCTCGGCTTCTATTTGCCGAACGTGTTCGTTCAAAACCTGATCGGCAAACGTCAGCAGGCCGTCAAGCAGGCCTTTCCAGACAGCTTGGACATGCTGTTGATCTGCGTGCAGTCGGGCATGTCGATTGAAGCCGCCTTCGGCAAAGTCGCCAAGGAAATCACCTCGCAGTCGATCGAGATGAGCGAAGAAATGTCGTTGACGACAGCCGAGCTGTCCTACCTGCCCGAGCGCCGATTGGCGTATGAAAACCTCGGCAAGCGTACGGGCCTGCCGGGCGTCAAAGCGGTTGTAACGGCGCTCATACAGGCCGAGCGTTACGGCACGCCCGTAAGTTCAGCGCTGCGCGTCATGGCCAAGGAAAACCGCGATATCCGCATGTCGGAAGCCGAAAAGAAGGCCGCATCGCTGCCACCCAAGCTGACGGTCCCGATGATCGTGTTCTTCCTCCCAGTGCTGTTCCTCGTCATTCTTGGACCCGCCGCGATCGGCTTCTGGAACATGGGCTAGGCCTATCCGGATTTGAAATAAGGGGTGCAGTGCGGTGCCGTGCTGCACCCCTTATCGTTTCGAGACTTGCTAAGTTCTGCTCTTTGGCACGCCATCACGGCCTGCATCAAAGAGGTTTCTAAAGGCATGCTCAGATCCCGGCCGGCCGCTCAAATCGTCGTCGCTCTGCTCGCATTTTTCTCAACCACTGCAGCTTTTGCTGAGGGCCCGTTCGCCCGCCTTACCGGCCGCTGGACTGGCCAAGGCCGCCTCGGATTTGCGGAGAGCAAAACCGAAAACATCACCTGCCGGGCCACGTACTTCGTCAGCGAAGATGGCCAAAAGCTCGAGCAGAATATCCGCTGCGCGTCGGCAGGCGCCAAGGTCGAGATCAAGAGCATGCTCAATCACACGGCCGGCAAACTGGCTGGAACGTGGAGCGAGCTGATCTATGACAAATCCGGCGAACTGACCGGCGATATCACGCCGGGCGGCTTTCGCATCGACGTCAAAGGCAGCGACCTCAACGCGACGATGGAAATCATCGTGCGCGACGACAAGCAGCTTGTCGAAGTGCATTTCAACAACAGCACCCTGATCGGCCTGTCGCTGCTCATGCAAAAAGGCTGAACGTCAGCGATTACAAGTCGCTCGTCTCAACGGGCCGATGGCCGCAAACCGGGACCGTTGGCCTCCGTCGCAATTGCCGGCAGTGGTGTGGTGGTAATGGTGCTTGCAGGCGCTGCCTTAGATGCCGATGCGGCGGCGACCTTGGGTGCCCAATTGGAGGCACTGGCGCTTGCAGTGTCCGTGACGCCCGGCTTCAAGGCAGCGCCGGCCGGCAACGGCGTGCCTGCCACCTGCACCGGCGGCGGCATTGCGATCACGCCCTGCGGCATGACCTTGGGCTCGAGCTTGACCATCTGGCGCACGAGGGCGGTATTGGACGCCGCTTTCTCTGATGGCATGTCGGCGGACGCCACCTTGGTCGCCTCATCGTATTTCCCTTGCAGACCCAGCACGAGAGCCAGGTTCTGATTGACCTTGGCGTTGGCGGGGCCCGCGCTTCCGGCGCGGCGCAGCAAGCCTTCGGCCTTTGCCGCTTCGCCGTTCATCGTAAAGGCAAGCGCCAGATTGTTCATGATCGATGGCTTGTCGGGCGCAAGCGTCAGAGCCCGCTCGTAGAATGGGATTGCTTCTTGATATTTGCCCTGCTTGGCCAGAGCGGTGCCGCGCGCCGAAATCACGCGCCAATCCGGCAGGGCGGGATCGTCGGCAAGCGCCAGCATTTGGCTCGCGACAGAGACCTGGTCGAGTTCGAGGGCTAAGCGGCCATACTCGGACGCCAACTGTTTGTTGGCGCCGTGATAAACCGAGGCCTGCTGAAGCACAGCGACGGCTTGGCCTTTTTGGCCCATGGCCTTCAGGTTTTTAGCGAACGCCAAGGCCGCCTCGAGGCTCTGGGGTTTTTGCGAATATTCCTTGCCCCAATACTCCGTTGCTTTTTGCAGTTCGCCAGCCGTGTCGGCGCCCTCGATTGGCGGCGTCGCCTGGGCCATGCTCGTGTCACCTGCGAACGGTGTCGAAGCCTTGGTCAGAAAATCGGGTCCGCCATCGCCGAGCCCGGCGCAGGCGCCGAGTGAAAGGCACGCGACGCCAGCCATGAGCGCTTTGACCTGCCGACCCAAGCAATATGACATGACCCATCCCTTGAACATCGCAACCGGCGCGAATCACGCGCACCTTCGGGATCGAGATTGTGGGACAGCCGTCAACAAATCTTTAACCGGCGCTAAGCTGGGATGGGGGTTGCCTGCTCGCTGCGTGCGCCCGCCAGCCAGGCGTCCATCGCGGGCATGGCGAAGATGGCGTCGATGTAAGCTACAGCCGTCCCGTCGTCGCCATAGCGAGCGAGGTCGGGCACATAGGTTCTGAGGCGCGACGCAACCGGCGCGTACATGGCGTCGGCGGCGCTAAAGTCCGAGAATAAAAATGGCCCTGACTGTCCGAACCGGCGCCGGCAGTCTTGCCAGCATGCGATGACGCGGCGGACATTGAGTTCCGTGGTCTCTAACAGGTCTTCGATGGGTTTTGATGCCAGGATGTCCATCGGGCACTGCTCGCGCAGGGCCTGAAAGCCGGCGTGCATTTCAGCCGATACCGCTCGCGCCACAGCCCGGGTGTCACGATCACGGGGCCAGATTGCAAGCTCGGGGTGGCGGTCGGCCAGCGTTTCGATGATCGCCAGGCTATCCCACACCAACAGATCTCCGGCAAAAAGGGCCGGAACCTTACCCGCGGGCGAATAACTGAGGATCGACGCTTTCGACTGCGGCTGGCGCAACCCTATTGTAACTTCTTCGAATGGCAGCGCAAAATGCTTCAGCACGAGCCAGGGCCGCAGGCTCCAGCTCGACCACGTTTTGTTGCCGATCACTAAGCGATAGCTTTCGCCCGATTGTTGCTGTTCCATCGTATCCCTATTGCGGCGTCTCAATGGCGACGCATGTCGCCCGAATCCTTGCTAGACAAGCTAGTCTTTAAGGCCGCGGAAAGTTCGCAGCAATCAACAAACAACCGTCACGAAGCCCCAAACCGCTCATGAAAAAATCGACGACGCCGGCCGTGAAAGGCTCAAACAAGCCGTCCAAAAGCGCCGCACCAGACGTTACTCCGGCCAGCGTTTTTGTGCCCGATGGAAGCCCCAGCGCGCCGGCTGCCAAGCTCTGGCTGATCCCAGAGTCGACGGCACTCTCGTCCATCAATGATCTGCCGACCGACGCGCGCCAATGGCTGAGTGCCGTGCGCTTCTCGGGCGCTGCGCGCAAGCAGTCGCTCATTCCCGGTGAGAACGGGCATCTGGCCGGCGCCGCCCTCGGACTTGGCAACGGATCGGCGGGCGACCCCTGCGGCCCGTCCGAGTTGCTCATGGGACAGCTCGCCCAAAGTTTGCCAGCCGAGGCCTACGAGCTGGCAGGCGTCTGTGCCCATCCCGATCTCGTCGCCCTTGCCTGGGGTTTAGGGGCCTACCGTTTCCGCCGCTACAAGAGCGCCGCGAACGATACCCCACCGGCGCGCCTCAAGGTTCCAGCCGGTGTCGACCGCGCCGCCCTCATGAACACGCTCGAAGCCATCTGGCTCGGCCGCGACCTCATCAACACGCCGGCATCCGACCTGGGCCCGCAAGACATCGAGGACGCTGCCCGCACCCTCAGCCACACCCACGGAGCCCAGTTCAGCGTCATTGCCGGCGATGATCTCCTGGCGCAGAACTTTCCCATGATCCACGCTGTCGGCCGGGCCAGTCCGCGCCCGCCGCGGCTCATCGATATGTCGTGGCAGAAGCCAGGCGGATCGAAAACGGCACGCACCGTGACACTTGTCGGCAAGGGTATCACCTTCGACACCGGCGGACTCGACATCAAGCCGTCTTCCGCCATGCTCATTATGAAAAAAGATATGGGTGGAGCCGCGACCGTGCTGGCTCTGGCGCATATGATCATGGGGCAGGGCCTCGACGTGCGGCTGCGGGTGCTGATCGCCACGGCTGAAAACAGCATCGCTGGCGACGCATTCCGTCCCGGTGACGTGTTGCACAGCCGCGCCGGCAAAACCGTGGAAATCGGCAATACCGATGCCGAGGGCCGCTTGGTTCTGGCCGACGCGCTCGCCCTCGCCGATGCCGACAAGCCCGACCTGCTGATGACGTTTGCGACGTTGACCGGCGCGGCACGCGTCGCCTTGGGCCCGGATTTGCCGGCCATGTTTACCGATGACGCGGACTTCGCCAATCGGGTCGTCGATGCCGGGTTGAAAGTTGGTGATCCGGTCTGGCGGCTGCCGTTCTGGCCGGGTTACGAGCGCCATCTCGACAGCGACGTCGCCGATATGAACAACGTCTGGGAAGCTCCGTTTGCCGGCGCCATCACGGCCGCATTATTTTTGCGCCGATTTGTCAAGAGCGCCAAAATATTCGCCCACTTTGATCTCTATGGATGGCGCACGGCAACCCGGCCGCTCGGCCCCAAGGGTGGCGAACCCCAGACGGCGCGCGCCGTCTTTGAGGTTTTGAAAGCGGAGTGCATGAAAGCTGAGAGTTTGCCTGCGTGACCCAAGTCCCCGATCCCCGCCGCCACGCCTACCGCGAAGACCTGGCCGACCATAAACTGCAGGGCCAGGTGGAGGCCGCGCATTTCGCGCCGGGCGTCGGGCGGCAGGTCGCACGCCCAGCCGTTCCCATGCGCCGCAAGCCCGACGCCAGCGCCAGTCTCGATACCGAGTTGCTGTTTGGAGAAGCCGTCACGCTCTATGATGTCGATGAGGGCTGGGCCTGGGTGCAGGCCACCCGCGACGGTTATGTCGGCTACATTCCAGCCGACGCCTTGACGGCCAGCGTGACACCGCCGACGCACTGGGTCAAAGCGGCCGGTACCTTTGTCTATCCGGTGCCCGATATGAAGGCGCCGCCGCTCATGCATCTGAGTTTGAATGCGCAGCTCGGCATTTCCGAGATGGGCGAGAAATTCTGCCGGCTGGCCAGCGGCGGCTTTGTCGCCACGCGGCATATTTCAACACGCGACCGCTATGCCCGCGACTTCGTCGAAGTCGCCGAACAGCTGATCGGCACTCCCTATCTGTGGGGCGGCCGCACACGCATCGGGCTCGATTGCTCGGGACTCGTACAGATTTCGCTCGAAGCGGCCGGAATAGAAGCGCCGCGCGACAGCGATATGCAGCAGAACGAACTCGGTGAGACCGTGACCGTGCCGGGCGACCTTGAAGGTTTGGCTCGCGGTGACCTGATTTTTTGGCCTGGCCATGTAGGCATCATGACCGACGCCTACATGCTGTTGCACGCCAACGCGCACCACATGGCCGTCGTCATGGAGACGCTGCCCGAAGCCGTCGACCGTATCAGCAAATCGGGCTCGGAAATTTCAGCCATCAAGCGGATGGCGAAAAGCGTCTGATCTTATACTGGCGCGCCAAAGTCTTGACCCTTCGATGAGTAGATGGCGCGCCGGTATTATTTTTTCTTTGCGCGCGGCGACACGCGTTCCGCGAGCCGGCCGCCGCGCGCCGCCAGTTGAGCGATGATTTAGAACTATGACCCGTGGTATTAAGGCCGCCACACGCGCTTTCAGCGCAGCCGAACCGTGACGCGATCGACGGTGCCTTTGGCATCGACGACTTGCAGCTTGACGAAGCCGCGGCCGTCGGGCTGCCAGGAGACTTCGCGCGCATGAGGATCTGACGTTATCGGCGCGCCATCGACGAGCCAGGTCAGCGGCAGGGCGCCGCCTTCGGCCTTGAGGACGACGGGTTCGCTGTCGCGCTCTTCGACATCGAGTTCGGAGCGATCGGGCGGGAACGCAATCAGCACGGAAGGGTCGAGAAATGGCCCCTTCGCCACATCGTCGGGCCCGTCGCGGAAGCGCTTTAACGGCGGCGGCAGATCGGCGCCGCTGCTGACACGCAAAGCGCCGCCCGGTGCAGCCTTGAACGGCGCGCGTGACGATGAAATACGAGCAAAGGCATCAAACAGCATGGGCGCGGCGGCGTTGCGTCCCATGAGACCGGGCGTCGGCAAAGCGTCCGGGCGGCCGGTCCAAACCGCGATCGTATATTTCCCGTCATACCCGATCGCCCAGGCGTCGCGATACCCGTAGGATGTGCCGGTCTTGTAAGCGATACGGCCACCCTTCGAATTGGCCGGCGGCGGCGCGTCTTTCAAAATGTCCGTGACGTACCAGGCGGCGACCGGAGACAGCAGGCGCTTGCGGCCGGCGTCGCGCTGCGCTTGCGCCGTCATTGCTGGCTTTGGCGCATCGGACTTCATCCACGTCAGATCGATCGGGTCTCCGCCGCGCGCGAGCCCAGTGTAGAGCTGCGCCAAATCTTGTAAACGCATGCCTAATCCACCGAGCGCGATGGCAAGCGAGGGCTGCGCGTCGGACGGCAGCGTGGTTGCAACTCCGGCGCGTGTCATGCGGCCGATCAACTTGCCCGGTCCGACGGCCGCGAGCATTTTCACAGCCGGAATGTTGAGCGAGTTGCCGAGTGCTTGTCGAACGGTGACTGTGCCGTGGAATTCTTCGTCGAAATTCTCGGGCGCATAGAGGCCAAAGCGCGTTGGCCGGTCTTCGATGAGCGTCTCGGGATGCGCAAGACCGGCCTCAAACCCCAGACCGTAAATCAGCGGCTTCAGCGTCGAGCCCGGCGAACGAACGGCCTGCACCATATCGATGGCGCCGAAGCGCTCGTTATCGAGATACCCGGCCGATCCGACATAGGCGATGATTTCGCCCGTAGCGTTATCGACCGCGAGAATGGCCGACGACAGCTTGTCGCCGATGAGCTTGGTCTGCTCAGCAGCCAAGGCTTCCAACTGGCTTTGGATATCGCGGTCGAGCGTTAGACGGTGCACTGGCACAAGCGGCTTTGCGGCGACTTCGGATTCCGAAAGATGCGGCGCAAATTTTGGAAACTGCAGGCGAACCGCCGGCACGCGCTCATCTTTGGCGCGTGCCGCTTCTGCCTTCGAGATGACGCCGGCTTCGACGGCGGTATCCAAGACGCGGTCGCGCGCGATCTTGGTGCGCGGCGAGTTACGATCGGGCCGCCGCGCTTCCGGCGACTGGGGGATAGCGACGAGAAGGGCGGCCTCGCCGATCGACAAGCGGTCGGGCTCTTTGCCGAAGTAGGCGAGCGACGCCGCGCGCGCCCCCTCGATGTTACCGCCCATCGGCGCGAGGCGCAGATAGATGCGCAAAATGTCCGTCTTGCTCAGCTGGTCTTCGAGTTGCAGCGCGCGCACGATCTGGCGGAATTTGCCGGCCGCTGTGCGCTCGTGACGGCCTTCGAGCAAACGCGCCGCCTGCATTGTCAGTGTCGAACCGCCGGAGATGATGCGCCCTTTGCGCACGAGTTGCAGCCCTGAGCGCGCGAAGGCCTGCAGGTCGACGCCGGGGTGCTCGTAAAACCGGCGGTCTTCGAACGCCATCAGGATTTTGAGGTAACGCGGATCAACAGCTTCGGGCTCGACCGGCAAACGCCAGCGGCCATCGGGCGTCGTGAAGGCGCGCAACAGACGGCCGTGGCGATCGACGGCGATCGTCGACAGCGCATCGGCCGCCGCGATGGGTGGAGGCCCCATGCGCACTTTTGCAACCAGGATCGCCGCAGCCGCGCCACCACTGATCACCGCAGCAGCGACAGCCAGAACGGCAAGACCCCGCACCAGCCGCCGCGCGGTTTTGCCGTTTTCTCTGATCGCCCACAGCCCCATTACAAGTGCTCTATTCTTGCTGCCAAATAGCATTTCACACCGTCATCCCGGCGAAGGCCAGGATCCGTCCAGACTTCCATCAGACCTCAAACTTGAGATCTAGGCACACTGCAAATTGCGTTTCTTCTGCGAGTTGAACGGATCCCGGCCTTCGCCGGGATGACGTGTAAAAAATGTCGTCTGCATAACCGCTTCCTTACTTCTGTGCGGTGATGTTGAGGGTGCCGGCATCGGTGCGGGCGTAGCGTTCGGGACGGTACATGTCTTCGATGGTGGCCGCGGGATGGATGAACTTGCCTGGCGTGACAGCGCGCACGACGTAGGCGACCGTCGCCGAAGCAGCAGCGCCGGACGGGTCCTGTGCTTGTGTCTCGCTCGCGTCAGGCACTGCTGTCTCGCCTTCGGGGCTTTCGCCATCGGCCGCAACGGCTTCCTTAGTTTTTTCCGCACTCAAGTTGAAGGCCGCAATGAAGCGGTCGTCGCGGAACTCCGAGTGCTCGGGCGCAATCTCCGACTTGAGCCAAGCGAGTGTCGAGACACTGCCGCTGTCGACAAGGCGGGGGTTCTCGATTTCGAGACCCGCCGGCAAGCGGTCGACCAGCAGCACGCGGCCGTTGGCTTCATCGCTCTCGACCTTGACGACCGCCACGAGGCGATCGTTCTGCTTCAATTCGGAAACGCCGCCGGTGACGCTCTTCATATCCACTTTCTCGCCCGCGAGCGTGTAGTAGCTGCGCTCGATCTTGAAGCCCTTGGAAATGGCGGGCTCGGCCGTCAACGAGGCGCCGATGACGCTGATCACGGCGTCTGTCGGCACGTCGCCGCCATTGGTGATCTCGAGACCTTTTTCGAGATCGCCGACCGTCAGCGAGCGCAGGATAGAGCCCGTTACAGGCTGGCCACCCAAACTCAGCTTCGTCTGCTTCGTTTGATCGCCCAGCGCTTTGGCGGCAAGCAGCATCCACGCCTGTTCCTGCGTCGAGGTATAGCTGCGATTGAGGTAGGCTTTCGCAATGACGTTGACGAGACGGGGTGCTTCGGCTTTCGAGACGCCGGTTTCTGACGCCAGCGTCACCAGCGCCGCGCCATCGCGCAACACGGAGCCGTAGTCGTTACGAGCGAGCGACTTTGATGCATCGAGCGCATCGAACATAGCGAGCGCCGCCGTGAACGCTTTCTCGGCGCGTTCCTTGTCGCCCATCATCGACAGCGCCGCGCCGATCTGCGCCTTAGCAAGGGGCGAAGCAAAACGATCGAGCCGCGTGTCGGCGTAGTAGCGAAGTTCACCGGCCGGCGCGCGGCTGTTACGCGCCAGCACGTAGAGGGCGTAAGCGCGATCTTCGCCGCCCGAGTCGAAGTCCTTGGCGTTGGCGATGAAGTTCTGCAGGCGATCGAGCGCCTGGTTGAACGGGATGGTGCGCACGTCGTAGCCGGTCTCCTTGGCACGGGTCAGGAAGTCGGTGACGTAGCTCGTCAGCCACAGGTCTTCCGAGCCGCCGCCCCAGATGCCGAACGCGCCGGAACTATCTTGCAGTTCGAACACGCGTTCGACGGCCTTCTGCACGCGCTCTTTAAGCTCCTTATCGGGCGCAATCCCGATGCTGACCGCAACGGCGTTGGCGTAGACGAGCGGCAGAGCGCGCGAAACAGTCTGCTCGGCACAGCCATACGGGTAGCGGTCAAGCGCACTTAGAAGGCCAGGCACGTCGAGGCGCGCGGTCGGGCCGACACTGA
>JANNUW010000078.1:0-8438 GCA_031414095.1 Hyphomicrobium sp.
GTTCCGCTCTTAGCAGAGGAAAGCCCAATGATTTCAATGGTTCAGGGAAGATGGTCGGAGTGAGAGGATTCGAACCTCCGACCCCCTGCTCCCGAAGCAGGTGCGCTACCAGACTGCGCTACACTCCGAACTAAGAAAACACTGGGTTTTTGCTTCTTTGTGAGCCATTCGTCAAGTTTCAAACAGGGAACAAAATGGCAAAAAAAGACCCCCTTGGAACAATCTGTCCCGGAATCTGAGCTTTCAATTTCATATTTTTTTCTCAGCGAAAAGACTTGCGAAGCAGATCGGTCGTAACGGTCAACGCCAGTGTTGCACGTGAACAGTAGTCGAGAGTGGGTTGCGTGAGATCGAGTGCAGGCGGATGAAATGTCAAAGAAATAAAGATTCCTGAGAACGCTTAGTGTGTGAGGGCCGCCGGATTAAGTTCAACAATGCCAAAATGTTGATTATTTCGCAAGGCGGGTTCCGTGCAATCGCGGGTGAAAGTGAGAAAACGAGTCCAAAACATTCGCAAATGTTGATTCCGGTTATGAAAATTGTGCACCGCTATGTCCTTGCCCGCATCGTAAGATTTTTGAAGCATGCAGCGGCCGAATGAAATCACTTGTTGGGATTTGTAGTGCGCGAAGCTTCTTGAAGAATTTGGCCATAGTCGGTGGCTTGCTTTTCATTGTCGGCTTTGGTGCGGGAGCTTTCAGCATCGATGGCCACTAGGTAAGACGCAACACTGCACCTTAATCGGCACGCGCAATATTCTCGCCCCCCATGATCAGGCCTCTGGCTGAAACCCAATGGCAGCAGGAGAAGCTGCGGGTGAGAGCGAAGAGATTCTCGAGGAATGCCCATGCTGCCGTGTCGTGATCTAAATGATGGGTTAAAATGCCAACAACCTCCCCAGGTCGCTCCATGCGTCTTGTATGCAACAGCACGTCGCCCACCAGCGAGGCGTGATCACGGCAGCCTCGCGTGCCATGCCAGTCGATCAGATCGACATGAGTATTGAAAACAGGCACCGAAGCCTGCGGTCGATCAATGCCAAAACAAGACAGCGCCCGGTATCCGAGCCGATCGAGGTGAGGCAGCGCCCCGCTGCCAATCCTGTTCCAAGGCGGCACCAGCATCGGAACAAGCCTGTCACCGAACAATTCCGTCATGCGTCCGATCGAGGTTGATAGATCGCCCAAGATCTCGTCCAAGCCACGGTGATCGCCGAGTTCCTGTTTCTTTTGCAGTGTAGGCGCATGGTTCTGATGGTTCCAGCCGTGGACAACGGGCGTAGCATGGCTGCCATTCGACAGGCAGTGCGCCAAAGCCTCTCCCGATCGGTCGGGGATTGCCGCAATTGCGACAGGTATGGAGAATGATCCGGTGAGATCGATCAACCGGTCAAGCGCAGCCACTGGCCGCGTGGCGTCATCGTCGCGCAACCATAGCCGGATCATCTTGCCCTCGATCTGCCTGCACTCAATTTCCTGGCGCAGCGGCTGCCACACATCCTCATTGCTCATTCTGTCTCCTGCGTGTCGATCTCTCCAATGCCCCATTCAGGGTGAGCGCCGCCTGTTGCATTGATCTTTCAATGCACACAAACCGGTGCGCTGCCGCAGCCATGCGCTTTCTGCAGTCGTGGCTTGTGAGCAGCAGGCGAACAGCCGCCGCGAATTCTCTAACTTCGCCGCGCCGGGTCAAAATACCCGTCACGCCATTTTGGACGACTTCCGGCACTCCCGCGGTTTCTTGTGCAACGACAGGAAGGCCAGCTGCCTGCGCTTCCAGATATGCCAATCCATAAGCTTCGCCGAAACCTGGCCAAACATAAATGCCGCCAGTCCGAAGTATGGTCGGCACGTGATCAGGATCCACTTGTCCCAACCATTCAATGCGCCCTGCGGGCATTGCGCAAAACAGTTCGGCTACAGCTTTTCGCATGTTTCCGTCGCCGACAACTGACAGCGTCCAGGGTATATCAAGAACCGCATAAAGCGCTTCGGCCAACATTTTGAAGGATTCAAACTTGTCGCCCTTTCGCATCATGGCAACAGTCACCAATCGGCCAGGACGGTCCGGACACGCTCGCGAAATATAAGGTGTTGTGTCGATAAAAGGCGCAAGCGTTTCCAGTCTTGCGGCAGGAGCCACCGCCGCCAGGCCCGCCCTGTCCCGTTGCGTGAAACAAAAATTAATGTCTGCCGCCCTCACCGCTTCGACAACGCGGTCCTGGGTCTCAGTCCAGCCGTCAACATTGCGTCGACGCGAATACGAGGCCTCTACAGTCGCATAGGGAATGCGGAACTTGGAAGCAAGTGCAGGGCCAATAAGGTCAGGCGCCTTGTAGTAAGAATGATAGGAGAACCAGTGGTCCGGTTTTGTGCGCCGGTGCCACAGATCGGAAATCCGTTCAACCTCGGAGAGTGCCATTGCCTGCAACTCCGCAACCGCCCGCAGCGTGGGTTCAGGCATAAAGCTCCGCAACGTGGAGGCAATCTCCACATCATGGCCCGCGCTATTCAGGGCGCGAATCAACAGCCTGGCCATTTGCCGGTCCCCGGAAGGCACGGGATGGTCTGGAGGCTTGAGGGGGGCATAGAATGCAATGTTCATGGTTTTGCCAACAAGGGCCCTCAGTCATTGCGAGTCAAGCTTCGACAATTGCTCCTCGGAGCTTGTATAAGATGAAAATGTCCCCCAGCCAAGCATTGAGCCTGCGACCACTGGGCCGGCAAGTTAAGCCGCAAGTTTCGTTCTAAGTTGGCTTGCCGCCATGGTGTAGCCTCCGGAAGCCCCGTCAATAAAATGCATATGATCGCGCGTCAGCGGTGAAGGGACAATACATGTTATAATTGCGGAATTTTGCCGGTGGAGGCCATAAACGCAAATGTGCTTCCGACTTGCTGCTTCAAGGCGCTCTTCAATCTGCAGTGACTGCGCGGCGCTAAGATCGACAGTCATTTTCAGCCCATCGTCGAATTTGCGGAAATCGGAGTTCTGCGCCACATCGCGGCGGTATGCCCTGGCGTCGAAGCGGCCTGCCCGGAGATTGAGCGCATTCAATGCCGCAATGAGTAAGCACTCCCAAAGAATGACAGCTCTGCGCCTGAGGCGGTGGCCTTTAGCAGCGGAGATCCGCGCTTCAATGTCAAAACCCTTGGAAGAAAATGCGACCCTTGGTCCCTCAGCCGCTATTGGATGACCGCCTCGTTCCTGGTTTTCTGCAAAGGAAATAATGTCCGCGACAAGTTGCGCAAATTCCTCGCCTTTGCCAGCCGGGCCAGGAATAGCGATGACTGACAATATCTCGCCATGACGTGTCTCAATTGGATTCCATCGGCATGATAGCCCAGTAAGATCAGGCCTCGCGCCCGGCGCCTCCGGCGGAACAACATAGCGCCCCGCCTTCATTTCCTTTTCCGCCCAACTCGCGCCGCCACCGGTAAACATGGCATAAAACGCTTCTTCTCCCGCTTGGAATTTTGCGACGCGCACATCGTATCCGTTGGCCTTGATGACCCGCATTGGAACCATCGCAGTACGCAGCGTCAGTTGCAGTTCTTCGGCCACCAAGGTTTGTACGGCTGCAAGCGCTTGGCGAGTTTTTTTTTCGGCTGATCCAGGTACAGCAACGACGGCCCCATCGCCGCCAAAGACGAAGGGGAGTTCTCTCTGGCCCAGGGCGTTGACAATCGCCGATATGACGCTTGCGCCAGCCATGTTGACGGCTTTGTAACGTCCTGCCGCGATGGCTTTTGTTGAACCAACAATGTCCGAAGTTGCAAGCAGCCAGTCGTCGGGCAATGATCTGTAGTAGGCCGGATCCGTGACCCCTTTAAATTGCGCAAAGACCTGCAAGCCCTCGAAGAATTTGTCGTTCACGTTGCTTTTTCCTTGAATTCTTCAATTGAACATTTATTGCAAAGTCGGGACATGCCGTCAAATTGGCGCAAGCAGGCCAAGTTTAATGCGATGGCTCAAAACGGGCATACGGCGCTTTTAAGCACATCGGCGCAGCGGGGCGAGCGGCGGAAGTCGTCGTAGTACAAGGTCCACGTGTCAATGTATGCGGCGCGATAGGGGCCAAATTTAAAGTATTGGTTCTTTCCCAGTCCCGCATCGGAATGCCCTATGTTCCCCTGAACCGTGGTGATCCACTTCCCGTTGGCGAACAGTTCAATGTGGCCAGTGCCACCAGGACCGGGTTTGGTGTAGACCACAAAATCAATCCAGCCGGATCGAGGTTCAGGCAACGTGTTGCCACGGTCAATAATTGTAATTTTCTCCGTGCAGGACGGGAATGATGAGCTGTCCTCAACGGTCCAATCGGCGGGAGTCGCCACCAGAGCCCGCATTTGATTGGTCTCCGGCCGCAGCCAAACGGGCGTGGTCCCGGGCGGACACTGTCCCGCCGCCGCATTTGCGACCGGCTCTTGACTCGTGTGGTAGTTCGTCTCGACTGTCGCAAACAGCTTGCCCTTATTCAGCCTGAGCGCGAAGAACGGGCTGAAATCTCCCTTCGCGCCAGGTTCAATCTCCCGTTTCCACTGGGCAATGAGATAGCGATGATCACCCTCAGGTACTGGATCAGCAAACTTGACAGCAAATCCGTACCACACACCTTGATCGTAAGGCACCCGCAATGCCGGTTTCTCCCAGATCTCGGCGCGCTCGCTGCAATCCTGTTGGGTCGCAGGGCATAAAGGTTTAACCGAAAGCTTGAGCGCGCCATCGCCAGATCGTTTGACGGTTTTCTGGAACTCTACAACACCAGCACTTTGTTCAAAATTCTTCTTGTAATACAGTCCACCAGCGGGCGCGAAATCCGGACCATCCAAACCATCGACCAGCACGTCTTGAAATGCCAATGCCCGGCCTGCACTGCAAATTGCGACCAAAGCTGCGAGTGCCAGACAGCGAAACTGCATGTTTTTCATGTGCTGGCTCTATTCGCAGTCTGTTTTTGCGTTTCCCGATGCAACATAATTAAATGCTCGGCATCTGACAACTGCCGGTCACCGGGTTCGGGTGCATCCCTTGTGGTGATGGCCGCTGCATCGGCATCCCCCGGTGAAAACACCTTTACAGGTTGTTCGATACCGCGCAATTTTTCCGTACCCAACATTGACCACGTACCACCGCAATAGCCGGCAAAACCATCACTTGCAACGATTTGGAACTCGTATTTCTTGGTAAGGCTTTCCAGCCGCTGCACCTCGTTCACAGCAACACCGAACACCGAGAAAGTCATGCGATCGCTTAATCCAACATTTCCAAACATCACATTGCCGACGTGGAGGCCAATGCCAAAGCCGATTTTCTGCTGGCCTTGGTCGCGGCGCTCGTTATTCAGTTTTGCCATGCGCGCTACGGCTTTTTGTGCTGCGGCAAGCGCTGCGCGGCACGCTGTCTGGGATTGGGCTTTGTGCCGCGCGCATGGGTAGGCGGCGAGGAAACCGTCACCGAGGAATGAGAGGATTTGGCCTTCTCCACGGTTGAACGGAGCCGCAATCGCATCAAAGAATTGGTTGAGGGTATCTATAAAGACCTGGCGGCCGTGCTCTTCCGCCAGCTTCGTCGAACCGCGCATATCCGCCATGACAATCGCCGCCCGTACGGTTTCCCCGTCTCCCCGCTTGATTTGACCGTTCATGACCCTTGCGCCGGCGTTACTGCCTAGGTAGGTCGTCAGTACATTCTCAGCCAGCCTGCCGAGGACAGCGATCTTGGCTGCCGCCGCAAGTTGGCTCTGAATGCGCAACAGTGCCGAAATCACGGCGTCGCCAAAGCCTTCGATCCGGTCTGTGGACCAGGAACCCATCATTGCCTGCCCGGTTTTGCTGTCGAGTGACTGCACGAAGGCAAGGTAGTCGGTAACTCCCTGTTCCCTCAATTCTTCGAAGACGGGAAAATCCACTGCGCCCGCCTCGTCGATGCGCCGGCGAAGATGCTCGAGTTTGTTGGTTAGGAGGTAAAAATAGGGACTGGACGAAAAACGATCCATCTGGTTGGTCTGGACATGTCGATAGCTTTCACCGGTAACGCCCTTGCCGCGATGCCAGGTAAATCCGGTGGCCCGATACAGCGGATGCAGTATGGAAAAGGTCAGATGGATGCGGACTAGAGGCAATCCCGCAGCTGCCAACCGCTCGCAAAAACCGCCGACGATCGTTTCAAGGTCTTCACCAGCCAATGCCGAACGCATCAGCCAGTCAGCAACCTTTTCAAGAAGAACAGATGACGTGTCGAGATGTGCGTTGGTCATTGTGCTCGATAACTACTTTCTGGCAATCTTCGCTCAAACAGGAAATCTGCGCCTTTTGGACTTTTGCGCAATAGGATGCCAAACACAAGACAGTTGAATATCCCGCCGTATTTAGCAATGGTTGGGGGGGGAAAAGCCGCCAAGCGTTCTGCTGAGTTCCCAGGTCCGCCAAACAGTCAGCAATCTGTGCGCCATGAAGTTGCCAGGGAGGCTACGTTCAAAAAGCTGCGGATGGACCGCGATCTGCACGCCCTTTAGCCGGTACCGGCTCAACTTGGCGATCTCGCTGCCAGCAAGATACTCGTAACCCTCAATATCTATCTTTACGAAAACCGGCGACGAACCCGCCTGCCGCATGATGTCCTCCATTGCCAGGCCGGTTGCTGAAGCACTCAATCCATCGCCGATGTCGAGCATGCTGGTTTCAGAACTTCCGAATTCGCCGACCGCATGGATTGTCGCCACCTTATCGGCAGAAAGCGCACAGGGCAGAACCGTAACGTTGCCGCAGCCGGGCGCAAGCGCCTGTAAAATTTCACAGCACTTTGGATCGGGCTCTACGGCAAATACGCTCTTGGCCGTTTGGCTCGCCCAAAAGGGTATCACACCAATCCACGAACCAATGTCGATGTAAACCGTGGCATGGTCCAAGTTGCGGGCCAGGACCTCGAAAGTGCGCGGCTCCCAGCTTCCCGCGGCCAGCTTGCGGTAGAATTTCGCATATTCGCGCAAATCGGGCAGCGCCACCGTGCGGCCTGCGTAGGTTATGTTGATGCTCTTCATGTCTGCTTTTGTGCTCCGCATATGTCATGGGTGGTGTTGCCCCTAGCCGGCCCGGCTCAGGAAAATGAGGGCAACTCGGCCGCTTGCTTGCTTGTGTATACTGCAATCGTCTGGCTTAGGCCTCTCACCTCGACCTGGTGAAGAACAAGTTTTCCATCAGGGACAAGTCCAGACGCTTCTATCGTCCTCATTGACACCACAACCTGCACGTCCAGCTCTTTTGTCATGCCCTCCAGGCGGCTCGCAATGTTGACGGTCTCGCCAAGAGCAGTGATCCTTCCGGCTGCTTCCGTTCGGTGAGCTGCCCCGATGCGGCCAAGAATGGCTGCGTCTGTATGTATTCCGATGCCAACGCTGAGGGGCACGGGCAATTCGTCCCGCAGACTTTGATTGAGTGAATCGAGCACACCATGCATGGCGCGGGCGGCTGCGAGAGCACCTACCGCACCGTCACGGACAGGCGCATCCATTCCGAAAATTGCCATGATGCCATCGCCCATGAACTTGTCGACATAACCTCCCGTGTCTTCAATGGCCTCGGCCATTCGTCCAAGAAACTGGTTCAGCAGAAAAACCACGTCGAACGACAGCCTTCCTTCGGACATCTTTGTGAACCCTCGAAGATCGCAAAATAAGATCGTGACATCTTGTTCAACACCCCAAAAAAATCTGTCCACTTGGGTGCCTTCTTGCACGTCGACATTGGCTGGCAGCAGTGTCACAATGGTGACGTCGGAAATCGGCTGAAGTTGGCATGCAAGCCTGACATTGAAGAGGGCGCTGACCCTCTTTAACACCTTCAGCTCGCTTGCCGATGCCGGCGGCTATAGTTCAAGTCCTTTAATGACCCGCACACGGCATGTCGAACAGCGCGCCCTGCCGCCGCACACCGAGGCGTGTGGAATGCGGTTTATCCAGCTGACGTCAAGCAACGAAATCCCTCGCTGCACAAGAACTGTCGGTCCATTGGCATAGCTGACAACAATTTTCTGGCCGTAGCGATCGGCAAGCGCCAGCAGCGACCAGATGCCGATAGTGCCGCCCAATATGGCATAATAGGTGAGCGCCGAGTAGGTCATCGTCTGGTGTACGACTGTGTACTGTTCGGCTGTGAGCGGGCTCTCAAACGTAGATTGCAGCTTGGCTGCTTGGCCCGCCGTCTCGAATCCGGCGTAACTTTGGACGCGTTGACAAACAGGATTCCCAAATCAGTCACGTTCTGATTCAAGGTAGCTTTGGAGGAGGCTACCGTGATCCGAGGTTTGATGAGCGACAGGGAATGGGCCTGTCTTGAACCGTTTACAATTTCACGTGGGGCTGGCAGCGGGCGTCGCCCGAAGAACCATCGGCTTGTCCTGGATGGCGTTTTCTGGATCGCGCGAACCGGCGTGGCATGGCG
>JANNUW010000079.1:0-7205 GCA_031414095.1 Hyphomicrobium sp.
GTTTACATCGGCGTGCTCGCGGTGCTGCTCGCGTTGAGTAGCATGGGTGGCGACAACGCTTCGCAGGCGGCCAGCAATAAGAACATAGAGGCGACCAATACCTGGGCCTTCTTTCAAGCCAAGAATATGCGCCGCCATGTACTACGCACTCAGGCCGAGGAATTCGAACTGAAGCTCCTCGCTGAACCGCAGATGCCAGATGCCGCCAAGTCCGCCATTGCAGCGAAGATCCAGTCTTACAAAGAGCAAGACGTCAAGCTCACGTCGGATACTGTCACGAACGAAGGCCTCGACGAGCTGTGGGTCAAAGCCAAGGCTCTCGAGAAAGATCGCGACGATGCGCTGAAGCGTGGCCCCTCATTTGATACGGCAAGTGCGTGCCTGCAAATAGCAATCGTGCTCGCGTCCGTGGGGCTCATCGCCAGCGGATCTGTGCTGCTCGCCGTCAGCGCATTGCTGGGATTTGCGGGCGCTTTGTTCACCCTCAACGGTTTCACGCTGGCACTCGAGGCGCAGTTTTTCGTGTGGCTGTTCCAGCCGTTCGAATGGCTATGGAGCCAGGTCAAGATCGGCTGAGATTTCGGCGATCGACTTGCCGTCGCGCACGACGGTTGCCTTGCCGGTGTAACGCCCCGCCGGCCAACCTGCCGCCGTCAGTTTCTTTCCCGCGTACGAGACCCACGTCGCTTTGTCGCGTTCCAATGGTTTGCCCGGATTTTCGACGCTAAAGTTCTGCGGGCCCTTCACGCTCATTTGTACGAGGTCGCCGGCGCGCAGGTTCATGAAGCGGGCAAAGAATACGAAATGCGGGCTTGTCGCTGTCGGGGCCGCCGGGTTGTGCTGCTGCTCGAGCGCATTGGTAGCCGGCAGATCGCCAGTAAAACCGGCCGACAGCGGCTGATTCGTGGCGTAGGCCAAAATCTTTGCCGTCTCCGGCCGCCATAGCCCGTTGGCGGCAGTTTTGTCCTTAAGGCACACGGCGTTTTGCGGCTGACCTGTAAAGGGATCCAGCACCTGTGCGTTGTGGCGAACTTGCAGATGAACATGCGCGAAATCGGCGGCCCCGGAAAAACCTGTATCGCCCAGCCGCTGCCCGCGTGTCACCCCGTCGCCGGGCTTGACCGCGACGCTGCCCTTCAGCATGTGGCAGTACTGCGTTTCCCAGCCCTGGCCATGGTCGAGGACGACGCCATTGCCGCACTCGCGGTTCTGGATGTTTGCCGCGCCACCTTGACTGACGAAAATATCCTCCATGCCGTCACGCAGGCTTTTCACGGTGCCGTCTGCCGATGCGATAACGGCAATATGTTTGGCTGTTTCGGCGACCGATAGAAGCCGGAAGTCCGTGCCCTTATGTCCCTGATAAGTGGCCGCCCCGCATGCGAAGTCCTGAGCGGCGGGACCCGGATCGATGTCGACATAGTTCTGGACAAAGCACGTCTTGCCGATTTCGCACGCGATCGGCATCGACAGTTGGGGCGCGGACCCAGTGTCTTGAGCCGCCGCTGGCTGCACAAGGCCAGTGACCGCGAAGGCGCCACCAAGGGCGATAGCGAGTGTGCGCCGAACCATGCTGAAGCCTCCGTGCAACATGCCGTCGCTGTTGCGTCAGTATAATTGACGAACGCCATTGTAGGTAGGTTGCGTCAAGCCTGCGCGCGACCCAGCAACGTTGACTGCCCGAGACCGTTGGGTCGCGTGTCATCGCTGCGCAATAGACACTTGACCCAACCTACGCGGAACACCTAGTACGGCCGCAAGAGCGCATTTAACACACTAACGAACACCCAGGATTCGCTAAATCATGCCAAATTTCAAACTCCTCCTTCTTCCCGGCGACGGCATCGGCGTCGAAACCATGGCCGAAGTCGAGCGGGTTATCGCGTTTTTCAATAAGGCCAAGGGCAAGGCCATCTTCGCGTGCGAGAGTGATCTGGTCGGCGGCGCCGCCTACGACAAGCACGGCGTGGCCGTCACCGACGAGGCGGTCGCCAAGGCCAAGGCGGCTGACGCCGTCATTTTCGGCGCTGTCGGCGGCCCGAAGTGGGACAAGGTGCCGTATGCCATGCGGCCGGAAGCTGGCCTTTTGCGTCTGCGCAAGGACCTCGGCCTGTTTGCCAACTTACGCCCGGCGATCTGCTATCCAGCGCTTGCCGATGCGTCGTCTTTGAAGCGCGAGCTTGTCGAAGGCCTCAACATCATGATCGTGCGTGAGCTGACGGGCGGCGTTTATTTCGGCGAACCCAAGGAAATCGTCACACTGGAAGACGGCCAGAAGCGCGCCGTCGACACGCAGATCTATACGACGAGCGAAATCGAGCGAATCGCCAAAGTCGCCTTCGACCTCGCCCGCAAGCGCGGCAAGAAGGTGCATTCGGCCGAAAAGCGCAACGTCATGAAGACCGGCGTGCTGTGGAACGAGGTCGTAACCGAGGTCCACAAATCCTACGCGCCCGACGTGACGCTCGAGCACATATTGGCCGACAACTGCGCCATGCAGCTGCTGCGCAACCCCAAGCAGTTCGATGTCATCGTCACCGACAATCTGTTCGGCGACGTGCTGTCGGACGAGGCCGCGATGTGTACGGGCTCGCTTGGTATGCTGCCGTCCGCGTCGCTCGGCGCGCCCGATGCCAAGACCGGCAAGCGCTTGGCTTTGTACGAGCCTGTCCATGGCTCTGCGCCCGACATCGCCGGCCAAGGTCTCGCCAATCCGATCGCGACCATTGCCTCGTTCGCCATGGCGCTGCGCTACTCGTGCAACATGGGCAAGGAGGCCGACCTCGTCGACGCGGCTATCGCCAAAGTGCTCGATCAAGGCCTGCGCACCGGCGACATCATGCAACCCGGCATGACCAAAGTCGGCACCACCCAAATGGGCAAAGCCATCGTTGATGAATTGGGGCGGTTGGCTGGGTGAGAAGATGAGTTGGCCAATGTTGTCTGATCGCCTCTACCGCTCGCGGAGCGCTTCACCGGCTTTGTTCAATGGCTTCAGCAGATAGGACATGATCGTTTTCTTGCCGGTACGGATTTCGGTCGTTGCAATCATGCCCGGCATGATCGGATGCTGGACGCCGTCGCGTGTCGTTAGATAGGCGTTCTGGGTCCGCACATAGATCCGGTAGTTGGCGGGGCCGCGATCGTGCTTGTCTTCGATGGTATCGGGAGAGACGCGATCTACTTTCGCCGGAAGTGTGCCGTAGATCGCGGAATCGTATGCGGTCAGCTTGACAACGGCATCTTGTCCGGGCCGGATAAAGGCGACATCGCGCGGGCTGAGGTCGGCTTCGATCAAGAGCTGATCCTCGATCGGCACAATCTCCATGAGAGTTCCCCCAGGCGGTACAACGCCGCCAATGGTGCGCACCGAAATGTCTTTGACGACGCCCCGCACGGGCGACGTCAACGCGGTGCGTTTCAGCTTGTCGACACGGCCATCCCAGTTCTTACGCAACGGTTCTAATTCCATCATCACTTTGGCGAGCTCTTCCTTGGACCCCACAGCATATTCACTGCGGTACTGATCGGCCTTGGCCGAAAGCTCCAGAACTTTCTGTTTCAAGCGCAGGACCTCGACCTCGCTCGCCGCTCCGCGCAGCTGAAGCGGCTCTGTGATCGAAAGCTCCTTTTTGGCCAGCTCCAGCATTTCGACGACGGATTTGGTCCGCTCGGCCAGCGATTTGCGGCGAGCCTCGAAGAGGGATCGCTCGCGGTTGGTCAGCTCCGCCACATCGTCGAGCAGAGATGGAAATGCAAGCTTGTCGTCGCCGCGGATCTCGGCCTGCAGGCGGCTTGATGAGGCGAGCAAGCCTTTGATCCGTGCGCCCGCTTCATCGACTGTCGAGCGCGCCAAGGCCGGGTCGAGCGTTGCAATATGCTGGTTGGCGGCCACCACATCGCCTTCGCGGACAAGCAAGTCGAGTATAATGCCGCCCTCGAGCGATTGTATAATTTGTCCTTTGTTCGACGGCGTAACCTTGCCTTGACCAACGGCAACCTCGTCAATCTCAAATACGCTGGCCCACACAGTGAACAAAAGCACTGCCAGAACAGTCACTCGGAGGGTGCGCGATGCTTTTGTTGCGGGCCTCAATCCCGGCGCCAAGCCAAAGTTGCCGGCGTCTGACCAGTTATCAAGCTGCATGGAAGCCACTCTTCGGTTGTGCCGGCGCTACGGGCGAGGACGCCGGCGCGTCAGCTGGGCCGCCTTCGGAGAGGGCGCGGATCACCTTTGCCTTGGGACCGTCGAGCACGATGCGGCCTTTGTCGAGTACGATGATCCGGTCGACAATATCGAGCACCGCATAGCGATGCGTTGCGACGATGAAAGTGCGGCGGCCCAACCATTGCGACAGGTTCTTGATGAATTGCTTCTCGCTGTTTTCGTCCATGGCGGCCGTCGGCTCGTCGAGCAAGATAATAGCCGGTGAGCGCGCAAACATGCGGGCGAGCATGAGCGATTGCCGTTGCCCGCTCGATAGTCCGCGACCGCCTTCGTGGACAACAAAATCTAGGCCCCGCCCGTTGTCGAAGAGGGCCGGCCCCGCGCCGGTCAAGGCGATCGCCGCGTTGAGCATTTCATCAGTGGCGCCCGCTGACCCCATTTGCAAATTCGAGCGCACGGTGCCGAAAAACAAGCCGGAGTCTTGGAAAAGTGTTCCGATCTCGCGGCGGATGTCGGCGACGTCGATTGCGTTCATATCGGTGCCATCAAGCTGAATGCCGCCGGAGGCTGGCGGCATCAGGCCGCCAATAAGTTTGAGTAGGGTCGACTTTCCCGACCCCATGCGGCCGATAAGTGCAATCCTTTCGCCAGAAGAGATCTTGAGATGCGGCACAACGAGCGCGGGTTTGCTCTCTTTGTCGTAGGTATGTGTGATGTTCTCGAAGACAAAGTCGCCGTGAATAACCGGCCTGTGCAAGGTCACGGTATTAGGGGAATTCTCGACCGGAAGTTTAAGCAACTCGTCAAGGCCGCGCCGCGCCACCTGCGCGCCTTGCAGCCGTGTAAAGACGCTTGCTATTTGTGCGAGCGGGGCGATGGTGCGGCTGGTCAGCATTGAACATGCCATCAGCGCGCCCGTCGACATGTCATTGTTCAAGACAAGGTGGGCCCCAGCCACAAGAACGGCCACATAGGCCAGCTGTTGCAAGGTCTGTGTCGAATTCATCAGGAGGGCTGAGTAGAACCTTTGCTTTAGGTTAATGGCCCCCGTCGAAGTATTGAGCTGTTCCCACTGCGCTATGAAGCGCTCTTCCGATTGCAGGGATTTAATATCCTCGATCCGCTCAATGGACTCGACCAGCATGGCATTGCGCAAGGCACTTTCGCGCATCCCTTCGCGCGAGAGCCTTGCCAGTGGCCACTGAATAGCGATGCTGGCGATCAGGACCAGCGGTACGACAGCTAGCACAATATAAACCAGTGGTCCGCCGATCATGGCGATGACCGCGATGAAAATGACGATGAAGGGAATTTCAAACAAAACCGAAAGCGTTGTCGATGTCAGGAGTTCGCGAATTTGATCGAGTTCGCGCAGCTGGGCGATTAACGTGCCCGACGACTTTGGCCTGGCGTCGTTTCGCAGGTAAAGGGCACGGGCAAAGAACATGCCCGATACTTTTATATCGAGCTGTTTTCCAAAGCCATCCGCAATGCTCACGCGGGTCATTTTCAAAACAAGTTCGAACACGAGAGCGCACGCAACTCCCATGGTCAGGACCCACAGCGTCGGTATCGATTGGGCAGGCACAACCCGGTCCCAGATCTGCATAGCAAAAATGGCAGTCGAGAGCGCCAGGATGTTGGCAAAGCAGGCGCCGCCGGCGAGTTCAACAAAGCGGGTGCGGTGATGCTTAAGGAGGGACCGGAACCATGACCGTTTATAGGGGGCGAGGTAGGCATCGATGCGGCCATCGCGAAACTTGCGCGATGCTGAAAGGGCCAGAATGGGACCGACTGCGTTGTCATCGAGCCAAACTCTAGCGACTTCGCGCTCGACCATTCCGTCCGGTGTTGGCAGCGATATCAAAGCCTTTTTGGCGTTGATCTGACGCACGACAGCAACCGCTCCATCGCGCAATTCGGTAATGACCGGCACGAACGCGGCCGGCATGCTATCGAGCGGCGCTTCGACGAAATGGGCCCGGATGCCGATCATCTCAGCAGTCGAGATGATGATGTCGTGTTCGGACTTATGTCGGCTCGCGTCCATGCGCAGGCGCATTTGTTCGAACGACGGTGATAGCCCCAAGTCATGGGCCGCCGCGATCAAGGCGTGGGCCCAGACCGTGGGGTCGAGCCCCATGCCGTCACTCTGCTCTTGACCGCTCATCGAACTCTTTCAATTGTTGACCAACCCGGTTCAAGTCCGGCTCGACGCGGAAATGTTCAGCTGCCCGCGGCAAGGTTCGCCAGCGAGCCCAAGAGGACGCCCTTGGCGGCGGCTGACCGGACAACTGCCGAGAAAGCATCTCCGGCAGCATTGATTTGTTCGGTATCGGCGCGATAGATTTCCTGTTCGGCATTGAGAACCTCGATGAGCGTTCGCTTGTTCAACCCGTATTCTGCGAGGTAGACATCGCGCGCGCGCCGCGCCATTTCGGCCTGGTTGGCAAAAACCGTTTTGCGCAACTTGGCGCCGGATATTTCGGCGTTTGCCAGGTCAACCTCTGTGCCGGCGTTGAGGCGGGCCACCTCGACCGCGCGGTCGGCGGAGACAGCTTCTTTTTGTGCCGATTCAATGCGGGCGTAGTTGGCACCACCATTGAAAAGGTCGCCTTGGATGCTCAAGCCAATGGTGCTCGATGACTGGGCTTCGACACCCGCGATTGGCAATCCCTCGTCATGGCTCGCCTTGAAGCTGATCGACGGATAGAGCGACGCCTCCGTTAATGCCGCGCGCGCATGTGCTGCTTGTGCAGCATTTTCAGCCGCTTCAACGCCGGTTGCGCCTTCATCGCGCTGCTTGGCGACCTTGTCCGACAGCGCAATCATGGTTTTGATCGGGTCGGCCAGCGAGTACGGATGGACGCCGATAATTCTGGCCAGGCGCGCTTCAGCCGATTTATGGCGTGTCGTGGCGCGAATTCTATCGCCTTGGGCTCCTTGAATGCGAACGTCGGCAAAGTGCAGGTCACCTTCGCCGGCGGCACCGCTCGTGCTGCGCAATTGGATGGTCTCGCGCAAGTTCGCCAGCGAG
>JANNUW010000080.1:0-8291 GCA_031414095.1 Hyphomicrobium sp.
TGTCTCGGCCCCGAACTTCGAAACCCCGACCGACGCCGGCGCCAACAATGTCTACGACGTCCAGGTCCAGGTTTCCGACGGTGCCCTGACCGACACCCAGACTATCGCCGTGACCGTCACCAACCAGAACGAGGCGCCCACAATTACATCGAATGGCGCAGGCGCGACGGCTGCGGTGAGCGACACCGAGAACTCCACTGCTGTTACGACCGTAACCGCCACCGACCCCGATGCCGTAGCGACCCGCACCTACTCCATCAGTGGCGGCGCCGACGCCGCCAAGTTCACCATCAACGCGAGCACTGGCCTGCTGAGCTTTGTCTCGGCGCCGAACTTCGAAACCCCGACCGATGCAGGCGCCAACAATGTCTACGACGTCCAGGTCCAGGTCTCCGATGGAACTTTGACCGACACCCAATCCATTGCCGTGACCGTCACCAACCAGAATGCTGTTCCCACAATTACCTCCAACGGTGCGGGCGCGACTGCCGCGGTGAGTGTCACCGAGAACAGCACCGCGGTCACCACTGTAACCGCCACTGATCCCGATGCCGGAGCAACCCAGACCTATTCGATTATCGGCGGTGCCGACGCCGCCAAGTTCACCATCAATGCAAGCACGGGTGTCCTGAGCTTTGTCTCGGCTCCAAACTTTGAGGCACCGACCGATGTTGGCGGCAACAATGTCTACGACGTCCAGGTTCAAGTCTCCGACGGCACCCTGACGGATGACCAATCCCTCGCCGTTACTGTGACCAACCAGAATGAGACGCCCACAATTACTTCGAGCGGTGGCGGAACTTCGGCGGCAATCAGTGTCTCCGAGAACATTGCGGCGGTCACTACAATTGAATCCACCGACCCCGATGCCGGAGCCACACGGACCTACTCAATCGTTGGCGGCGCCGACGCATCGAAATTTACAATCAATGCATCAACTGGCGTCCTGAGCTTTGCAGGGGCACCGAACTTCGAAGTGCCGACCGACGCCGGCGCCAACAATGTCTACGATGTTGTGGTTCAGGTTTCAGACGGAACCCTGACGGACACGCAGGCAATTGCCGTAACCGTGACCGGCCAGAACGAAACGCCGACGATTACCTCGAACGGTGCAGGCGCCACTGCAGCCATTACAGTCTCAGAGAACAGTTCCACGGTCACAACCGTAACCTCCGCAGACCCTGATGCCGACGCAGCACGGACCTATTCAATTACCGGCGGCGCCGATGCCGGCGAATTCACCATTGACGAAACGACGGGTGTACTGACCTTTGTCTCACCGACCAATTACGAGTTGCCGACGGACGCCGGAGCCAACAATATCTACGATGTCCAGGTCCAGGTTTCCGATGGAGCGTTGACCGACACGCAGTCCATTGCGGTAACCGTCACCAACCAGAATGAGGCGCCAACGATTACATCAATCGACAGTGGCATCGCAGCCCGGGGGGCATTCGGTTCCGTCTCATCGGGAGCCATAAGTGTCGCGGAGGGTACCACCGCCGTTACGACAGTAGTCGCCTCTGACCCCGACTTCGGGACATTACTCACGTACGCGATCACGGGCGGTGTCGATGCCTCCAAGTTCGCGATCAATGCAAGCACCGGTGTCTTGAGCTTCATACCGGCGCCAGACTTCGAGGCACCAACTGATGGGGGCATCAACAATGTCTACGACGTTCAAGTCGAGGTCTCCGACGGAGCTTTGACCGACACACAGACAATCGAAGTAACGGTCACGGACGTGGACGATGCACTTATCGTTACTATAATAAACGGCACGTCTTCCAGGGATGTGCTGACTGGCACATCGGGGATTGACACGATCAATGGCCTTGCGCGCGACGACACTCTCGCTGGCCTCGCAGGCGCCGACCAGTTGATTGGCGGCACGGGCACCGACACGGCCACCTACATTGCTTCGGCCGCAGGCGTGAACGTCAGCCTGACGACGGGTCTGGGCTCCGGCGGCGACGCCGAAGGCGACACCCTGGACACGATCGAGAACCTCACCGGCTCGAACCTGAACGATACACTTGAGGGCAATGGCTTCAGCAATGTCCTCGCCGGCGGCTTGGGCATCGATACCGTCTCCTACGAGCACGCGCTCGCGGGCGTAGCGGTAAATCTCGCCCTGACAAGTGGCCAGAACACAATCGGCGCAGGAACCGATACACTTTCAGGCTTTGAGAACCTGACGGGTTCGGCCTTCAATGACAAATTGACCGGGAACACCGGCGACAATACCCTGATTGGCCTCGCCGGCAATGATACTCTTAACGGCGGTCTCGGAGCCGACACGATGCTCGGCGGGCTCGGCAATGACACCTACGTCATCGACAATGTGGGCGACGTGGTGGATGAGACCGGCGGCGACGGCATTGACACCATCCAGACTGCACTCGGCTTCTCTCTGGCTGCCTTTGGCGCAATCGAGAACCTGACGCTCACTGGCTCTGCCGCAGTCGCCGGAAGCGGCAATGGCCTCAGTAACGTCATGACCGGCAACGCGGGCGTCAACACCCTGGCCGGCCTCGGCGGCAACGACACGCTGAATGGTGGCGCGGGCGCCGACACGATGCTGGGCGGCACGGGCGACGACACCTACGTGGTGGACAATGCCGGAGACATTGCCGACGAGACCGGCGGCGACGGCACCGACACGGTCAAATCTTCAATCACCTTCAGCCTCTCAGATGCAGTGCACGCCACGGGTACGATTGAGAACCTCACACTGACTGGCACGGGGTCCATCAGTGGCACCGGCAATGGGTTCGCCAACCTCATCACCGGCAACTCCGGCGACAATACCCTCGCCGGCCTCGGCGGCGCCGATCAGCTGACCGGTGGAGCAGGCACGGATACGGCGACTTACGCTGCCTCCGGTGCGGGCGTCGATGTCAGCCTGACAACCGGCCTGGGCTTTGGCGGCGACGCCGAGGGCGACACGCTTGCGACAATCGAGAACCTCACCGGCTCGAACTTCGACGACACCCTGGAGGGCAACGGCGGCAACAATGTGCTGGCGGGCGGCCTGGGGATTGACACTGTGAGCTACGCCAATGCGGCCGCCGGCGTCACCGTCAGTCTGGCCGTCACCAAGGCCCAGAACACGATTGGCGCAGGAACCGATACACTCTCAGGCTTCGAGAACCTCACGGGCTCCGCCTTCAACGACAAGCTCACCGGCAACTCCGGCAGCAACGTGCTGCGAGGCGGGGCCGGCAATGACACGCTGAATGGCGGCGCCGGCAATGATACGCTGATCGGCGGCGCCGGCAATGATACGCTGATCGGCGGCGCAGGTTCCGATACATTCCACTTCGATGTTGCAGCCTTTGGGCAAGACAAGATCACCGGCTACGAGGATGGCCTCGACAAGCTGTCCTTCACTGCCGCTGTTGCTGATAGCACTGATGACTTTGTCTTTACCAACAATGGCACAACGAGCGTCACCGTGACCCACGGCACTGACAGCATCATTGTCTCAGGCTCCGTCGCCTTCACGCTGGCGGGTGATGATTTCATCTTCACCTAATGGTCCAATCTGCGCCGCAATGAACGCGTGAAATATCCTCTGATGCTGCCTGCTCATGGCGGCGATGGCGGGCTCCAGGCCGCGAACCTTCCCGAATTTTCCGATGCTGGCGGTGACACTGCGGGGGAGAGTTCCAACCACGTTCAGCGGCGCTCGCTCGCCTTGGATTTTCTGCACCAAGACTGAAATGGTTGAGCAACGCCATCCTGGTGGGCCGTGGCGGGGACTGCGGTCCAGCCGCCTCTGTTGAACCGCGGACAGAACGACACTCCCCCGTCCTGATTCCAAATAAACAGGGAATTTACAGGGAAAGTTTGGGGTTTGATCGAGTGCCGCAATTCGCAATAGGACTTTAATCTCATGACAACACTGGTTTAAATGATAGCCGTCATTCAGCGTCTTGGCCAGGGCTGCCGTGTCGGCCATTGGCGTGGGCTGCCGCCCAATTCTTTCGGCCCCAGGGCTTTGCGCCGCCGCGCCATGACGGACCCAATCCCGTATCCTGCGGCGTTCCCCCGTGGCCCCTAAGTTCCTTTGCGCAAATGGTTTTCGCCGCAAATCAGATTGTCGTTGTGAGCTGCGAAAATGCGCCTATACTTCGCCACAGAACCGCTTTCGCTCCGAATGGGGCTGCGGTCGAAATCAAAACTGCCGTTGAAATTTCAAAACTGCGATTAAATTTTCAAAACTACCGTTCAAATTTCAAAACCGCCTTTCAAATTTCAAAACTGCCGTTCAAATTTCAAACATTTTCAAACTAGAAATTGTCAACCGCCTCGAGGCGTGGCAAATCTGTTTGGCTATGGCCCTAGGCCAAGCCTTCTGGCGCCGCGGCTCCGGCTCAAAGTCCACGTTCAAATGACGTTCAAGCCAGTCGCGCCCTGTGCCGCTGGCTTCATGCCTCGCGCTTCTGCGCATCATGGCGGCAAGCGATCCCAGTTTTTTTAGTGGAGTAATTCCCATGGACGACAAGAAAAATCCAAACCCAAATCCTAAACCCAAAACACCCCCCAAAGGCCCGCCGAGCTACAGTTATGATGTGGGCTACCGCAAGCCACCAAGGGACAGCTGGTTCCAGCCGGGGGAGTCGGGAAATCCCAACGGCAGGCCGAAGGGATCAAAGAACCAGCCGCCCGCCCTGAATGACGCGAACCTCACGGCCATTCTGCGAGATGAACTCTTCTGCGAAGTTAAGGTTGAGGATGGTGAGAAGACTGCACCCATTTCTGCCGTCAGAGCGATCACCCGCAATTTGGTCGGGTCGGCGCTTGCGGGAAACTTCCGCGCGCAGCAGTGGGTCCTCTCCGCTGGCAGAGCCCTCGAAGCGGCAGATGCTGTGGAGCAGGAGCGGGACTTCAACTATGCGCTGGACTACAAGCGCCAATGGCAGAAGCAGCTTGTTGCCTATGAAAGTGCAAACTATCAAATGCCGCAGCCCGTTCCGCACCCTGAGGATATTCTTCTTGACAAGCGCCACCGGCGGGTACTGTTCATCGGCCCGCGAAATGAAGCGGAGCAAGCCGAGTGGGATAGGCAAATTGCGGAAGAAGCCAAGCTCCGTGAAGCCGAGAAAAAGGGGGAGTAGCTAATAGGCCCTGATGGCGGAGAGCCTCGCCGCAGATCCGGGGCCGCGCAGTCTCATCAGGCAAGCTGATCGTGCCGCACAAACACGACAGTTTCCGCTGAAAGGCGCTCCACACCGGCAAGTTAAGAAAGGCCCCGCAGAGGCCGTAGCCTGCGGGGTCACTTCAACAAGGAAAGGGCGGGAGGGCCTAAAATTTGAATGACCTCAGGGGCAAAAGTCGATCCCGATAGGCTGCACCGGCGTATGGTGCGAAGTGCCAAGCGCCTCGGCGTGGAATAGGCCAGATCTAAGCCACAGGATAAAGCCGCGGCAGCCAGCGCTCGACGATCGCAGCGGGAAAGCCCAGGCGGACTTTGCCCCGCGCCGAGGGTGAAACAAGGAGGCCCTGCTTGACCAGCGCATTCAAGACAGTTCCCGCCTGCCGCTCCTGGTAGCCGGTGATCTGGGCCGCCTGGCCCCGGCTGAATTCGCCCGCCATGACCGCCTCACGGAGCAGAAGCCAACTGCCGCGCGGAAGCCGCCGGCGACGCACCTCCTCCTGACACCAGATTTCAATGCGGTTGAGGAGCTCCTGCGGCTCCAGCAGGCTCTCCATGAAGATGACCTGATCGAGGCAGCTGCGCAGGAAGAAGACACAGAATTCGACGAGGCCGGCCTCGGTGAGATTGCCACGACCGTCAAGGTCGCCGCGCCGCGGTTCATCGGCCGCCATCAGGAGCATCTTGTAGGTTTCCACGCGGCGCGCCAGCCCGCGCGAGATTGACCACAGCTCGGAGCCCACACCAAGCTCGCGCAGCATGGCGTGCGAGAAGAGGCGCATGACCCGCCCATTGCCGTCGATGAAGGGGTGGATCCAGCCGAGCCGGTGATGCGACGCCGCAACCGCGATGATCTTCTCAAGGCGCGACAGGCCTGCGCCGCTGTAGGCTTCGGCGAAGCGCTTCAATAAATCATGCAGAGCCTCGGGTTCGGGCGCCACGTGGCGGCCAACCCTGACATGGGAGGCGCGTAATTCGCCGGGAACGACGGGAAGGCGCACGCCCGTGTCAGGATTTTCGACCCACAGAAGGTCGGCCGGCAGGCGCGCGCAAAATTCGCGGTGAAGCCACCTGATGCCATCTTCGGAGACCAGTGGCACCGGCATCTCGCCGCGATCGATGAGCCCCTGCACCTCAATGTGGGCGCGCGCCTCCATCTGAAGATCGCGTTTTCTTGGCTCGCTAGAATAGTCGCCGGCAAGGGCTCGGTTGATGTCGATGGGGTGCGTGTTGTGCCCCTCGATCAGATTGGAGTAGTAGCAATTCATGGATCGCACGAGTTCGCCAACCGAGCGGCGCAAGACCGGATGCAGCCGCCCCGTGAAGGCACTCGCCTTGCCGACGAGTTCAACAACAAGATCTTCGAGGTCGCGATTGCCTTCGCCAGGAAGGATCGGCTCCAGAGCAGTTATATCGGTCAATTTTGCGGTTTCATTTGCGGATATATATTACCTAAAAACAATAAGTTATACGTAGTAAAACAAAATTTTTGCGTATATTTTTGCGGCTCATATTAGCAGCTCTGAAGTTTACTTCCAAGGTCAAATTTGTGCCAAACAAAATCCCCACGACGTCACCGGGCCGTGACCGCGACCGGCTCCGGGCGTGACGACAGGCGGCTCATTTACGAACGGCGGGACGAGCTTCTGCATTTCGGCCTCACTGAGCGCCGCCTGGCCGGGGAAAACCCCCTAAAAATCTGGCGCACCTGCCGCTGCTTCACCCAGGAGGGCCTGGCGAAGCTGTCCAAGGTCTCACGCCCGATGATTGCCGCCATCGAGGCTCGACACAAGGCGGGTGGAATTGGCACACTGAAGAAGCTCGCCGCGGCGCTTAAAGTCGAGCTGGACCTTCTGGCCTGACGGGACGGCAGGCGCGCCGTCATCGCAGTGTCTCACTCATCAATCGCGCAGGTGAAATCTTGCTTTTACAGAGCCGCAGAAATGTTCGCCCGCATTCAGCGCGGTCGAGATCGCGGAGCGCGCGAAGGACGGTCCCGCCGACACCGTAGCTGGCGGGACCAATCCAACAAGGGAGTGCTGATGAGGCATATCCCCCTTGCGAACTTTTCTAAGCCAGCGATCTTGAGGAATGGCGTTGAATAAGCCTAAAATTTGAACGAACTCCGGGGCTCCTCGCGGGGCGTTAACTGGACGCCCGCGGGCTCGGGGCGCGAGATCGGTTGCGCGCTACCCGCTGCATTTTGCCACGGGTGGGGGCGCCTAAATTTACCACGCCACCTGAAATAAATGAGGCTGTGAGTTCCCAACCGCCGCAGAGGCCGCACCCTCCACCCAGGTGAAACTCCATTCAATGTCATTAAAATGTAACTAAAACGTATCAAAACTGGCTTGACTCGCATAATAAGCAAGCGTTAGCGTTAAACGCAGATGGGGCGTAGGTGGCGACAGGCTGGCAAGAGGCAATCTTTGCAGGCTCGGAGCAGCTAAGCAATTGGAGACGAAAATGAACACTCTAGCTAAGTTTGGTGTAAGCCTTGGCGCGTCCCTGCTTCTGTTGAGCACAGGGAGCCACGCCGCAGTCCTCAATTTCACCGGCTATATTGACAATGTCACCCTTGAGCACGCCGTCATCGCAGACTTTACCGACCCCACCTACATCAATGGCGTCACAGTTTCAGCCCACGGCTCCAATGCCGTGGGGAACCTCGTGGGTGGTGCCGTACCGGGAGGCTTTGAAAACTACGGTACTGTTCCGCAAGCCTACTTTGATGGCGGCGGCGCGGGCATCGGTGTCTGCCAGGCCCTGAGCGGGACCCAATGCAATCCAACTAACGACGACAACGTGACGGGCACCCCGAAAGTTGAAATCTTGTCCACGAGTTTCGTCTTGAATGGCGACACCTCGGCGAAGGTTCTGGTTTCAAACCTGGTATTTAGAAATGATGGCCACACTACAATCTTCCCCACGGGCAAATATATCAACATTTCCACTGATGGGACAAATTGGCTAGCCTACCTCCTTAATACGGTGACCGGGGCTCTCGTTGCGAACCCAATATTCTCGCTCTTGGCTGACCAATTTATTCATTTCCAATACAATAATCAGCAGTTCTACCTCTCCTCGGCCACCGTCATTCGCAACCCGGACCAAAGCGTCGGCGACGTTC
>JANNUW010000081.1:0-1990 GCA_031414095.1 Hyphomicrobium sp.
AAGCGCAGCTGTCAAACCATGTCGGCTGTGCCTCTGCATGCAGACCAATTGTCTGAAAAAGCGGACATTGCAGGCTCATTGTCAGCTTTGCCACAATGAGCGGACAAATCGCAAACCCGCCGCCAGTTCTCAAACGGGCCAATGTCGGAAGTCGAATTTTGATTATTCCTTACCGATGAACTGTTCTGGTGGCGCGTTAACTTAGTCCCAATATTTGAACACTCGCCCCATCCGATTAGGCATGGCAAAGAGTTCCACAGCGTTACCAAATCCGGCTTGACGCCCCATTGCAAGCCACGTGTCTGCCGACTCCGGGAAGTCTGCGCGCCTCATATGGCTTTCCATCGCCCGGAATTCATCTTCCGTTATCGCGGCAAACGCTCTTCGCAGACCCGCGAACCGGTCCAGCCACTGAGCGCGCGTTTCTCCTTCAAGGAGTGTTGGCTCCCAAATGAGGAACAAGCCGCCGGGGGTGAGCGCTTTATGCACATTTTTCATTAGGAGAGCTTTTTCCCGCTGCTGCAAATGATGCAGCGACATGCCAATCCACGCGACATCGACCGGTTCGGGCCAGTCCGCCACAGCGTCCGCAAAATCGCAGCATCGCAATTCGAAGGGGCACGGCAGCACCTTCAGATTTTTGCTTGCGAGTTCCAATGACCTCGCCGAAAGGTCGATTCCATAATAGTAAGCGATAGAAGTGTCCTTTAACGCCGCCGCTGAAGCGCTTGCGTCGCCGCAAGCTATGTCGAGGAATTTGAATGGTCCTGGCATTTTCTCAGACAGCACATCGCGAAGCAGGGCATATACCTCAAGGTGATACATGAGGTTTTCGCCAACAATCCGACGATAAGTTGAAAGCTGCTGGTTAAACACCGCATATGTATCATCGACGCTGGTCAAAGGAGAAACTTTCATAGTATCTAAATCCGCTGCCATTTTCTGCCTCCCGACAAAACTGATATTTCTATTGCAAAGGTGGAGCACCGGTCGCGTGCAAATGAAGCGCACGATAGACCGCCGTGTGGGCTGGGGTCATGACAGCAAGTTCCTTCCCAAGCGCGTGGATGCGGCCCGAAAGCCAGGCAATCTCGATAGGCTTTCCTCTCCCGAGGTCGATAGCCATGGAGGATTTTGTCTCTGCCGGAAATGATTTCCAAAGTGAAGTGGCCTTCTCTTCATAACCCTCGACCATCTTGTGGCCTGCCGCCGCAGCCACCGCCATGCCCTCATCGCGCAACTGCTCCAGGAAGAGGCACGATTCAGGATCGGCAATGATTGGGCAATTCCGCATCGCATCAAACTGGTGGCGCCCGAAAATGCGGACACGGTAATGAATTTGGCCCATAGAACGTGGTCGATGTCGTCAACAATCTGGATATCAAGGCCCACCACGCGAGCAGAGGCGCTTCCCAATGCTTCAACCACTGGGTCATTGGGCCCACCTAAGATCGTTTTCGAGTTCCCGTGGGCATGCAAGATTACGCCTGGGTGTTTAATGGACGCCGAGAGATATGTGGCACCGGGCACTATTTGTGGACGCGGCACATATTTGGCAAGCGTGGCAACGCTATCGATGCCGTTCTGAAGTGTTATCACTCTCGTTGCCGAGCCGACGAGGGGAACGATTGCGGCAGCTGCGGCTTCGCTATCATAAAGCTTCACTGCAAAAATGACGACATCCACAAACCCGACCTCGGAGGGTGTGTCGGTGGCGCTGACATGGGGGAGTTTAATTTCTCCGAGTGGGCTCTCCACGCACAAGCCCTGCGCCTGCATTGCAGCCAAATGACTGCCCCTAGCGATGAATGTAACATCCTCGCTAGCCTGAGCCAGCTTTGCGCCAATATAGCCGCCGATACCGCCTGAGCCCATTATCGCAATTCGCATTGCCGAACCTCCGCCCTTGGGACTCATCCCCTCTTCGGATCCCAATCTTCTCCCGGCTTGTCGCCGACGAGCGAGCCAATCCTGCGTACAAAGGCCCACA
>JANNUW010000082.1:0-11727 GCA_031414095.1 Hyphomicrobium sp.
CATGATCAAGGCCTCGGCCGGGGGCGGCGGCAAGGGCATCCGCGTCGCCCACTCCGACGCCGACATGGCCGAGGGCTTCGCCGCCGTGAAGGCCGAGGCCCTCAACGCCTTCGGCGACGACCGTGTCTTCCTCGAGAAATTCATCATCGACCCTCGCCACATCGAGATTCAGGTGATGGGCGACAAGCACGGGAACGTCGTCCATCTGTTCGAGCGCGAATGATCGATCCAGCGGCGGAACCAGAAGGTCATCGAGGAGGCCCCCTCCCCGCTGCTGGACCAGAAGACCCGCGACGCCATGGGCGCGCAGGCCGTCGCCCTCGCCAAGGCGGTGAACTACGACAGCGCCGGCACCGTCGAGTTCGTGGCCGGACAGGATCGCTCGTTCTTCTTCCTTGAGATGAACACGCGCCTTCAGGTCGAGCATCCGGTGACGGAGCTAATTACCGGCGTCGATCTCGTGGAACTGATGATCCGCTCGGCCTACGGCGAGAAATTGCCGTTCAAGCAGTCGGACATCAAGCTCAACGGCTGGGCCATCGAAAGCCGCGTTTATGCCGAAGACCCATTCCGTGGCTTCCTGCCCTCGATCGGGCGTCTCGTGAAGTACCGCCCGCCGATTGAAGGCAAATTCGGCGACGTCACTGTGCGCAACGATACCGGCGTCGAAGAGGGCGGCGAAATTTCGATGTTCTACGATCCCATGATCGCCAAGCTCGTCACCCACGCGCCAACCCGCATTGCGGCCATCGACGCCCAGGCCGACGCGCTCGATGCCTTCTATATCGACGGCATTCAGCACAACATTCCGTTCGTCTCGGCCGTGATGCAGCATCCGCGCTGGCGCGAGGGGAAGCTGTCGACCGGCTTCATCAAGGAAGAGTACCCGGACGGCTTCGTGTCCCGCACGGCCAACAACGAGGAACTGAAGTTGCTGTCCGCCGTTTCGGCCGCAATTGATCACATCTCGAACACGCGCCGACGCGCCATCACCCATCAAATGCTGGGCGGACAGGTGCAATTTGCCAAGGTCCGCGTCGTGCATCTCGGCGATGCCGTGCAGCCAATCGAGATTTCGGGCGCGGCCGGGCAGCCAGCGTACGTCACCTATCTCGATGACAAGGGCACGCGCGGCGCGACCGTCGAGATCGTGTCGGCCTGGTGCCCCGGCGATCCCGTCTGGAGCGGGCAAGTCGGTGACAAGAAGCTGTCGGTGCAGGTCCGTTCCGCGCTCAACGGCTATAAGCTCGCCTATCGCGGCATCCATGCCACGGCCTTTGTCTACACCCCGCGCGAGGCTGAACTTGCGGCGTTGATGCCCGAGAAGGTCGCGGCCGACATGTCTAAGTATCTGCTGTGCCCGATGCCAGGTTTGATCAAGTCTATCCTGGTCGAAGAGGGTGCCAAGGTTCAAGCTGGCGACAGCCTGGCTGTGGTCGAAGCCATGAAGATGGAGAATATTCTCAAGGCCGAGCGCGATGGCGCGGTTAAAAAAATCAACTGCAAGGCTGGCGACAGCTTAGCGGTCGATGCCGTCATTTTGGAATTCGCCTGAGGACGACAAACCCAAATCCGTTTGAATCCGCTGCCGGGCGGGCATAAATTGTATTGCAAAGCGCACAGTGCTTGGGGTCGTTGGGAGCATCGAACATGAAGATCGCCGATCTTTTACTCTCGTTCACCGGCCGCATTAACCGTGGCAAGCTATGGCTCGGCGTGCTGCTGCTGTTTATTTTCAGCCTTGCAGGCTACGTCGCGATCGTGGCGCTGCTGGGCCATCCGTTTATCGTCGCTGACCCCGAAGCCATTAACAATGGCGCTGATCCGGTGGTATGGGGCTCACCCGCGGCCGTCATCGGCTATGCAGCGCTCAGCATGTTCTCCATGTACATGTATTTTGCCTTGATGGCCAAACGCTGCCACGACCGTGGCAAATCCGGCTGGTGGTCTCTCATATCGCTGATCCCGATCGTGGGTGCGATCTGGTTCATCATCGATCTGGGCATCATGGAAGGCGACGAGGGCCCCAGCCAATACGGCCCCAACCCGCTCAAGGTTTGAGCGCTGCGCTTGACCTTGCCCCCCGGCGCTGGGACAATGTTGTCATGGACTATCTGAAGATCATAAACATCGAAGCTGGTAAACGGGGCGGGAAGCCGTGTATCCGTGGCCTCAGAATTACCGTGTATGATGTCCTCGACTATTTGGCTGGCGGCATGAGCGAGGCCGACATTCTGGCGGATTTCCCTCACGAACGAGGATATAAGGCCTGCTTGGCATTTGCGGCCAACCGTGAGCGTCGGCTGGTCGGTTCCGTGGGGGAATGAGACTGCTGTTTGACGAGAATTTGCCACGCACGCTTTGTAACTCAGCGCTACCGCGCATCGCTAAGTCTTGCGTCCCCGGACGGGGCGGCGTCAGCCGTGCCGTCCGCGGTCACGTCCAAGCTAATGGGCGACGGTTGCCGTCTCGCGCTGGCAGTCTGTTTTGCCCCTCGTTGTTGAACCCCGCCCCGGCTCGGGCACGTCTCACGACCGCTTTTGACCAGACCGTCGGGGCGGGCTAAGGCTCCGCGACGCTTTGAGTTTTATCAACCTTCAAGTGATCTTGCGATGCCAGCCGCCTTTTCCAGCCGGACCACCGCCAATGCCGTCATCGGCCTCGTCGTCACCATGGCGCTGTGGGCGGGCAACCATGTCCTCGGCCGATGGGCGACCGGCCAGATCCCGCCGATGACATTTGCGTTTTTGAGGTGGAGCTTGGCCGCCCTCATCATGCTGCCGTTCGCGGTCAAAAGCATCCGCGAAGACTGGCCGGTCATCCGTGCCAACTTGGCCGTCCTCACGGCCCTCGGCATGCTGGGCAGCGGCTACTATAATACGCTGCAATACATCGCCCTGACGAACACGACCGCGACCAACGCCGCGATCTTGAACTCGTGGGGTCCAGTGCTGATTGCGGCCGGCGGTGGGCTCTTCTTTGCCGATAAGCTGCGCGCCCTGCAAATCGGCGGGTTGTTCCTGTCGCTGACGGGCGTCGCCGTCATTATTCTGCATGGCGACCTCGCCACGCTCAAGACGCTCGCCTTCAATGGCGGCGATCTCGTCATGTTGTTCGCGACGTTCGTGTGGGCGGCCTACACGCTCCTGCTACGCAAACGGCCCGACATTTCGACCCTCAGCTTTGCCGGCCTCACCTATCTTTTTGCGGGCTTCGCAAACGCGCCGCTCGCCGCGTACGAGTACACGCATGGGCAATACGTCGTCTGGTCGTGGGCGACGTTGGCAGCTGTCGCTTACGCCGCCGTGCTCGCCAGCGTCATCGGCTATTACCTCTATGCCCGCAGCGTCGAAATTATCGGCGCCACGAGGGCCGGGGCGTTTATCCACCTGATCCCGCTTTTTGTGAGCGTGATGGCGATGACGCTGCTTGGCGAAGAGCCACAGCTTTATCATACCATCGGATTTAGCCTCATCCTCGGCGGTGTAGCGCTCGCGAGCCGGAAGTAGAATTGCTCCTACTTCACTACAACCTGCTTGGCCGACGGCCAGCTGATGCGGTATCCGAAATCCAACACCTGCTCCTGGTCAGGCTCGAGTTTTGAATCCCAGGCCAGCACGCCGCGGCGGTCATCGACGTTTTGACGACTGGGCTGCTGTCTGCCCGTCAACTCGACCTTGATTTCCTGGTTTTGCGAAACCGGGATCTGATCGAAAATGACGAGTTGCACGGCCCGGTCATGCATGTTCTTGACTGTCATGTGGTAGTTGCGGATATCGGTGCGCGAGGTTGAAATGAGCCCCGTCTCACCGCGCTTTTCTTCCACGATCGCGTGCTTGACCCGCACGAGATCGTCGATGCCAAAGCCCAACTCGTGGTCTTCGCCAGGCGACAGCACGGGCAGAGGCCCGGTGCCGACGAACGTACCGTCGCGAAAGAGCGATACCGGGCCGGGCAAGAGCGGCGTCGAAGTCTTGGGCAACACCAGCTTGGCATATAAATAAGCCTGCGCGTCCTGCTTGGGCACGGTCTTGACCGTCAGCACCGGCTCGATGGTTTCTTCCAACAGCTGGACGCGTTTGGCTTCTCCGGTATTGAGAACACTCAGGCGACCCGGCACCTCGTAGACGGCCTGGAACGGTGCGACCGTAATGGCGGCGTTCTGCTCGGCGACGGCCACCGGCTCAGGGGCTGCAAGTCCTGCGAGGCCTCTGCCATCGTCTTCGCGCGGCTGCGCTGCCATAGGTGCGGCGGCGGGTTTGGCGGCATCGAAACTTTCGGCCGAATCGCTCATACGGCGCTTCATCATGTCCGATTTGGCTTCGGCCATCTCGCGCTCGAAATCGACGACCATCGGCTGCAGTTCAGGCGCCGCAGCGCCCGCACTCGGCCGCGTCGTCGAAAGCTTCAACGTGACATCGTCCCAGCCCTCCCCAGTGCGCTGCGAAATCGAAGCGCGGCGTGTCAGCGTCATCGCGGCCACATCGCTTTTGGCACCCGACGTCAGCCGCGCATCGTAGAGCGGCGTCCACCAAGCGTTCGACACCTGATAACTAATGGTGATGTCGGCCTCGACCGGGGTTGCGGCCGCGACGAAAACTTTGACCTCCGTGCGCTCTTCGCGCGGGGGCGCAAGGCTGGCGAGTTTCTTATCTAGATCTTCGATCCTGCGATCTATATCGCGCATGCGGACCTGGGCTTCAAGACTTGCCCGCTGCGCCCCCGTAGTGGCAGTCGCGATAATAGAAAGAACTTGGGCCCAGTCTTCACCGCGCTCCGATTGTCCACCCGACGGCGCCGGGCGAACCGGCAACTGAGCCAGATTGCCGATCAGCGTCTTTTGCGTTTCGGCGGCCTGCACGGCAGCTTCGAACACAGCTTTCTCGTCGCGTAATTTTTCGATTTCATCTTCGACTTTGCGGCGCTCGCTTTCGGCGTTGACGGCGTCGTCACGCGGCACGAAGAGGCGCCGGCTGTCGACCGAACCGATTTCCAGTTTGCCGTTGGCCTTGCCCTCGAGGCGGATGGAGCCCGGCACCGCTTCGGCGGCTAGATCCTGAATAATGAGCGTGTGCTCGCCCTTATCGAGCTTCACCTTGGCCGTGCGCGAAACTTCGGCGCCTGAAGGAAAAACCGTGACCGACCCGATTTTTGAGACGGCTGTCACCTCGGCTGCGTGCGCTGCCGCCGGCATCAGGCCGAAAACCGCAATGGCCAGCAGACCGTTCATCGTACCCGACATCACGGCGGGACCAGTCGCGGGGAGCAACAGGCAAGCGGCAAGCGCAAAGGCGTAGCGCATTTCATGACCTCGTGAATGGTTGGCAATCTGCTGCGGGCCGTAAACCAAGCGTGAATTCGGGGCGATACCAAGGCTGGCCTGACGCTCACAGGTCGCGGTTAGGGTGTAGAGCCAGCGGTGAATTTCTGTCAATCGGCCGGGCCGTTGATGCTCATGCCGATCAGCCACGCAAATGGGCCAGCCCTTGAGAGGCCGGCCCACTGGTCACTTAAGTCTCGAGTTGCCTACTGGATATTGAAGCGAACGCCCGCACGGATCTGGTGATCGTGCATGGCTTCGGTCGCAATCGTGCTCGAATGCCCGTTGACGAGCAGCGTCGCATCAACGCCGTCGACGTAGAGATAGCGGTAGTTGAAATCGAGTTCGGTAATGTCCGTCAGCCGGTAGCTGGCGCCGACGGTTGCCATGGCGGCGAGTTTCGTCTGGTTGCCGTCGGATGCCGTATGCGATTCAAACTGCTCCTGCTTGAACGGCGTCGTGAGGTCGACGACCTTTTCGATCGTGTCATTGCTGCGCTTGACCGACAGCAACGCAAAGCCGATGCCGCCGCCGATATAAGGCGTGATGCCGCCCCAGTTCGTCGGCAAATCGAAGTAGCCGTTAAGGAGCACCGCGCCGCCGCGCGTCGCCATTTCGTCGTTGTAGTCGGTGTTCACAAAGCCCTTGGTTGCAAAGCCATTAAGCAGCAGCGCGCCGCGCGCACGATCGTTCATGCGCCAGCCTTGATCGCGCACCATTTCGCCCGTGATGTCAGTGCGGAAATTGCTGCTCCAGCGGTAGCCGACACCCAGCGCATAGGTAACACTGCTGTCGAATTCGCTCTTCAAGGCGCCGGCGTCGGGACCGTAGGTCGCCGCCGCCTCATAGGTTTTATAGGGTTCGCCGAAGACCATGCCCTCTTGCGTCGCCGACGGGGCGTCGCCGAATTGAAGGCCGAGGTCGCCGCGAAAATACCAGACGGGATCGTAAATCGGCACGGGGATCGGAGCCGGGACGGGCGTTCCGCCGTAGTCCTTCACGCCGCCGCCGCCCGCGTAGTAGTCGCCGCCCGCCATCGCCTGCGTTGGCAGCATCGTCAACAGGGCCATGCCGGCGAACAGGCTGGTCGTAATCTTGGCTTGCATTGATCGAAATCCTCGGTCTGCAACAACTGGCGAGCGCGCCGTTATTCGTTTCTTTCAGGGCACAGCCGTTTTCCTTGGTGGGAACCGGCCGCGCCTTGGCGTTTTGAAACGCCCTCTAACGTCTGATCAGGCAGCACCGGCTTTTTCGATAAAAACCGGCGCTCTATACGCGTTACAGGGAGGCAGAACTTTGGAACGTCTGAAGCTTCAGCGCAGGTCGTAGCGAAGACCGACGCGGAACTCGTGGGCGTGAATATCTTCAACCGTTGGATCGCGCGAGACGACCGTGCCGGCGTTGTCGATCATGGTGACGGCGCCCGTTGCGGTCTCGCCGAGGTAGAGGAAGCGATAGCCGACATCGAGATAGAGATTGCGCCCCGAGCTGACGCTCACGGGGGCGTCCTTGATGCCGCCCTGCTGAACCGCTTCGCCGCCGCGCAGCTTAGCGCTGAAGCCGGCCATCACGGCGCCCGCGACGTTCGTGCTAGAGCCCTCTTCGATGGTGCCAACGCAGCCGCATTCGTTCGAAACGGTGCCGAGTGCCGTCGAATGATGCACGATGCCGAGGCCAAGGCCCACGTAGGGCGAGAAACGGCCGGTGCGGTTGAAGTCGTAGTAGGCATTGACGAGCACGACATCGCTTTCCAGGCCGAACTTGCGCGTGCCAGGCAGCGTCGCTACGTTATCGGCGAGGTCGCCTTGCGCGTGGGATTCGAAGCGGTGATCGTAGGTCACGTCGGCGCGGAAACTATCGGTGAAATAGCGGCCGATGCCCCCGCCCAGCGTCCAGGCTCCATCGATTTCCGTGTTGACGAGGTCGTAGATGCCATTTTCGACCATGACGGGGTCGTCGTAGACGCCGTAGCCGCCATCAATACGTAGATAAATCGACGAACTCGGCGCGACCGGCTCATACGTATCCTTGATGCTGCCGCCGTAAAGATCGGCCGCCAAAGCGGTGCCCGGCGTGCAAATGATCGTTGCCAAGCTGATAATCAGTGCCGCGCGCTTCAAACTCATGACAGTCCCTTTTTTCAGTTTCGGGCAGCGCACGAAAGCGACGCACCAAAGTCCTCTTGGCAAAGACTTTGGCCGAGAAACTTTAAAGGACACTTAACTGCTGTTTCGTTTTGGGATCTGGCGCGGCGGCCCGGTTTGGATCGCAACGGACGGCCAAGCTATTGAGGGACGTTGCCGGCTCAGCGCACGCGTGACCGCGTGCTTGGCCGGGAACGCAGAATAAATGTGTGTCTTGACCATTGCGGCATGCACCCCTCCCAATTCTTGCGTCCCCGGACGGGCGGCGAACGTGAGTGAGGCGTGCCCGAGCCGGGGTCACGTCCAAGCAAATAGGACGTGCCGGCTCAATGCGCGCGTCCCCGCGTGCTTGGCCGGGAACGAATTTTTATTCGCGCCCGTGTCGAGCCATTACTTGCAGGCGAGCTGGCTGGAATGGCAGCCGGTGAGGATTGTACCGTCCTTGCAGGTGGTCGTAACTGGGCCCGATGGTTTGAGGCCGCGGCCTTCGATGATATTTTCCAGGCCATGCGTCGACATGATCGTCGCAATGGCCTTCGTCGGGCCATCGCCGGCAGCGCCGATGCGCACACATTCGCCAGCAATGGCGCTTGTCGACACAACGCAGGCCAAAAGCACGGCGCCACTCAATTTCAACATTTGCATCCGAATCATCTCCTTTGAATGCTTTAAAAAAACTTGAAAACCCTAGACGGGCCGCGCAACGGTGACAACTCCGGGCCAGCCGTTGCGCGCACGTTTCCGCGGCAGTGTGCCTCGAATGCAAAGTATACGCGTGAGCAAAAGCCTGCACGCGCTATGCCGGGACGTCCTTTGCCGCGAGTGCGGCGAGAATGCGGGCCCAGCTGCGCGCGCCTTTCTTGAAACTCGTCACATTGTATTTTTCGTTGGGCGAATGGATGCGGTCGTCGTCGAGGCCATAGCCGATCAACAGACTATCCATGCCAAGCGCGTCCTTGAAGGATGTGACGATCGGGATCGAGCCACCGCAACCCATCATGACGGGCGGCTTGCCCCACTCCTCGTTGAGCGCTGCGCCGGCCCGCTGAATCGCGCTTGACGAAGTATCGAAGCCGACGGCGGCGCTGCCCCGCGTGCCGATGAACTCGACGCTGCAATCTTTGGGTAACCGCGCACGCACGAAGTCATGTACGGCGGCGAGAACCGTGTCGGGGTCCTGTCCCGGCACCAGCCGGCACGTGATCTTGACCGACGCCTTCGACGGGATCACCGTTTTGGAACCAGCGCCCTGATAGCCGCCCGTGATACCGTTGAATTCAATTGTCGGGCGCGACCAAAGCTGCTCGATGACCGAGCGATCGTTTTCGCCCGCTGGCGTCGTGAGGCCGACACTGCCGAGGAAATCCGCTGCGCGTAAGCCGAGTGCCTCCCACTGCTGCGCTTGCGCATCGGGCAACGGCACGATGCCGTCGTAGAATCCGGGCACGGCTACAGTGCCGGTATCGTCGTGCATGCCGGCGACGATGCGGGCCAACGCACGGATCGGATTCATGGCCGGTCCGCCGTACATCCCCGAATGCAGATCGCGCGACGGCCCGGTGATGATCACTTCGGTGCCGGCAAGTCCGCGCAACATCGTGGTGATGGCGGGCGTGTCTTTGTCCCACTGGCCGGTATCGCAGACGAGCACGAGGCTGGCTTTGAGCTCACGGCCCGATTTTGCAAGGAAGCCGGGGAGAGATGGTGACCCGCATTCTTCTTCGCCTTCGAGCATCACCGACACGGCGAGCGGCAATTCGCCGGCCACGGCCTTCCAGGCGCGCACGGCCTCGAAGAAGGTCATCAACTGGCCTTTGTTGTCTTGCGCGCCGCGCGCGACGATGACGTCGCCGTTGCCCGGCTCGTGTTCAATCGAAGGATCGAAGGGCGGCCTGGTCCACAAATCCACCGGGTCGGCCGGCTGCACGTCGTAGTGGCCGTAGAACAGGACGTGCGGCGTGCCGGGCGCCACGTGCGCGCGGTCATGCGCGACGACCATGGGATGGCCAGTCGTGTCGCGCACGCTGGCGGTGAACCCGATTTCGGTCAGCGTGGCCGCGCACCACAGGGCAGCCTTCCGGCATTGCGGGATGAATGCCGGGTCGGTTGAAACGCTGTCGATGCGCAACAGCTCGAACAACCGCGCCAGGCCGTCATCGACGGTTTCATCAAGGCGCTTAAGAACAGCGGGCAGGTGCGAGGTCATCGACATTTCCCAGGGAAGTGGCTGACAATATTGGTTCTGTTAGTTCGGAACTGTAGGGACGTTCAATGTCAATGTGTTTTCCGCCTCTAAAACTCCTCTCTTCCCGGAAATTGCCGCGGCCGGCTCGGTCGTGAAAACAAAAAGTAGCCGGTTCGGCCTAGGTGCGCAGGGCCGGCACCGCGTTCGGCCAGCGCGTGACTATAGTCAGCGGAATGAGCCAGCCGAGCCACGAAGCCACTGCGTACGACGTCTCGAACGGCAACTCGAGCATAATGGCGCTACCCGTCAGCACACGAAACCAGATCGCGCCCGTCGTCACGGCCGCCATTGCAACCATGAAGCGTGCGTGCGTCGCGCGGTCCCGCCGCCGGATCGCCATTAACCCCGCGGTAAGCAGTGCGAGCCATACGAGGCCCTGCACGAAAAAACCGGCCTGAGCCGCGAACGACGAGTGGCTCATAACCGCCACGGGGAGCGCGGTCAGTGCTCCCACGACCACGAAAAAGCCCAAGACACGTCCCAGCTTGCGGTGGACCCGAGGACGATGCCTGAGGCCGATGACGAGCGGCAAGAGCAGCAGCGCGAAAGCCGATGACACCATGTGCACGCGGAAGACAATTGGCACGCGTTGATCGAGTACGAACATTTCATAGGGAAGCGCAATGAGCCCAAATCCTGAACCCAGTGCGACCACCCCGACGCCGGTGAGCAACGCCAATGCGAGCGCGCCGATCGACAACTTCGCCCAGCGCGCCGTGCGCGGCGAGGTCGATTGGCGAATTTGGGAAAGGGCGCTCGTCATGTTGTGGAGTGTGGCGTTGCTCTGTGGCCTCTGTTGGGCAATCGGCCTCCTGTCATGGTCGATGGGTCCCAACGCGGCGCGCGCGGCCGGGCCGGTGCCCGCTTACATCGGCGGCGACATCGGCGGGCGCTGGACGGGCCAGCCCATGGGCTTTTTGGATCCAGCCAAGGTCTGCGGCGGTAAAGATTGCGAACTGGTGCTCGATATCGTGCGCTGTGGCGACAAATGGTGTGGCATTAGGGTCGAGAAGGCCGGCGTGTGCGGTGGCACGGCACTGCTCTTGACGCCGCATAACGTCACCGATCCAAAGGTGACGCCGGTGTTCGACGGCAGCTTGGAACTGGCCGACGGCACGCAGCCCTACACCATTGAAGCCAGTTTACGTCCCGACCCGACCGGCGCCTTGACGCAACTGACGATGGTCGGCGACACGGGCCCTGAACTGATGATGATGCGCCGCTCGTTCCCCTTTCGCACCGTGATGGCGCGCATCGGCGATGCGGTCTGTAAAACCGATAAGCCGACAGTTTGAGGCGCAAAACGGTGAGGGCCGGGCCGGCCTTAGAACAGCTTGCCGCCGCCACCCTTCTTGCCGCTCGAGGCGTTGAGTTCGGCGGCAGCGATCGCCTGGGGCGAGAATGACAGCATGTCGCCGTCGTAGAGAAGAACGCGCTTGTCGAGCGTCCTGAAGCCCATTTCTTTGCCGGCACCTGGATACAGCGGGACCGCGCCCGCGAGTTTTTTGCCCGAGGTTTCAGCCGCGATGGCCGCCGCGACCGGCAGTGCGACCGCCGACAAGCGCGGGCGGTAGGTCTTTTCGTCCGAACGCTCGCAGTGATCCTTGCCCTCTTTGGCCTCGCAGAGGGTCAGATTCTTGTAAACGGGCGAGGCCTTGAGATGCTCTTTCATTGCCACTTCCAGCGCCTCGGTGCACTGCGCTGGCTTGATTTTGCCCGTCGCGGCGCAGTCGTTTGCCGCCGTGAAGACGACCTCGTCTTTGTTGGCCGCGACCTTGGATGATCCGCCGCAGCCGGCAAGGGCGAGTGCGGTAAGCCCCAAAACTGTAGCCCGGACTAGAAAAGACGTGTGGATTTTGCGCATGTCAGCCTCTTATAAAGCAAGCTTACATTTAGCTCTGATCGGTTGCCGTCCGGTTAACGGGGCGCTAAGGAATGGCGCGGCGTTGCGGCCGTTGAAGCCTCCAATGTGGCCGAGTAGGGTCCGCCCAGTTTTGCGCTGGCGACGGGCTCCAGCC
>JANNUW010000083.1:0-10056 GCA_031414095.1 Hyphomicrobium sp.
ACGCCGACCACTGGACCTGCACACGAGGCCAAAACTAACATCACAAAAGATTTCGCAGCCATGACACTTACCCTGCATGACAATTTCTAACCGCAAACCACTCTCTGGTTGGTACGCCTTACTCAAATATCCAAACACAGCGCGGGAATTTCCCTCAAAACCCCTGCGTGCAACCACTTTACCTGAAAAATTATGGGGAAACACGTCATTTCGCACAAAAGACATAATTCTCAGAAGATGGGATCTGGCTCTGATTCGGTCTTATTTGGAGCCCGGTAAGTGCTTGGCAAGTTTGCGTAAGCCGTTGAGTCAAAAATGCGAATGACTGAATATGCTGCATTGCAGCACAAGCTCCGCGGCGGCGCGAAGAGGTCGTCGCCGCGAATTTATCCACAGCGATGTTGAAATTTTTTATTTGACGTCGAACAGTTTCAGCTGGCGCTCGTCCTGTCCTTTGGTCTCGTGCGCCAATTGCTCAATGCGATCGAACGGCACCTGTTCTGCCTCGATAAGAGACCGCTGGGCTTTCATCGAACGAACAAGTCCTTCCTGCACGAGATGGAATTCACCCACGGTCTGGCCTGGCAGCACGGCCGCAGGATCGAGGCCGCTTTCGCTTTGGAAGGCAGCCTTGAGCTTGCGCAGCGCCGTATCTTCGCGCACGCGGCCGATGAACCAGCTCGTGATCTGGTCGCGGCTCTTGTAATCGAGGTCGCCCGGCGATTGCGTCGCCAGCATCAAGCCTAGCCCCGCCGACCGCGCACGCTTCAAGAGGCTTTGCAACGGCTCGGCAGTCGCGGGCTTGGCGTTGGCTGGAATGTAGAGATCGGCCTCGTCGAACATGACGATAGCTTGCAGTTCGTCGTTCGGGTTGCGTTGACAGAAGCGCAGCGCTTCCGCCAGGAACTGCGACACCCAGAAGAGAATATTTTCGTTGTCGCCCAAAAAGCCCGTGTAGATGATCGACAAGCGCGTGCGGCCTTCGCGCGCGAACCCGCCCAAGCCTAGAAGCGCGTCCATGCGCAAGCTTTCCCCGCCGCCTTCAAACAGGGCCGAGTTGCGGTGCCGCAAACTGTCGAGCTGGGCGACGAGATCGCGCCGGATGCGTCCCGAAGGATCCATCCGCTGTGTCAGGTCGGTCAGCTCGGGGTCTTCGTCTTCGAGCAGCATGATCAGATCGGCGAGCGTCACTTCGCGGCTATAGCGGGAACCCAGGATGCGCAAGGCGACCGACAACGTACCCGACTGTTTCTGATGCGTGGCCGAGTTCTTCAGATGCAGCATGTCGCCCAGAGCCGCGGCCGACAGATTTGCGAGCAATTGCTGTTCGTGGTCGGGCAGTTCGTTGATGCCGTTGGGCAGCAGTGTGATCGAGATCGGCCGTCCGGAAGACCGGCCGGGCGTGTAAACGGCAACATCGATGGCGTCGGCAAGCTTTTCGCGCTCGCCGCGGCGCTCGGTGTATTCGTCGTCGTTGGCACGCCATACGTCGGGGTTGGCGTAGGAACACAGATCGCCTTTGCGATCGATCAGAACTGCGGGAATGCCCTTGAGCAAAAGTTGCTCGATGATGCACAGGGCGAGGGTGGTTTTGCCCGAGCCCGAGCCGCCGAGCACAGCCGCATGGCGTTTCAAGACATTCATATTGAGCGTGATCGGCCCGGCCTTGCCGCCCATTTGGCGGCCAGCCAGGATGCTTGTTCCCGAAGAGCCATTTTCGTCGAGGATGACCGACAGCGGAAGCTCATCGTCGTTGGCCGCGAGCGGTTCGCCGGTGGGTTCGCCCCATTGTGCCGTCCAGGTCGGTGACGTTGCAGCCGCTTCGCTGTTGGCCGGCAAGGCCGCAACGAGGGCCGGCGTGGTCACATCGCGCGCTATCGCCACCGCATCGCCATCGAGCGCAACTTTGGCGGAGCGCGGCAGGGCACGGCCCAGCAGATCGAGCCGGAGCAGTTGAATGATCGTGATGAGGTTCGACAGCAGTTTGGCGTTCTCAGACCAGGCATCGAAGCCCGCATCCGATCGATGGTGGGCGTGGAATTCGCGCACCGTCATCATGCGCTCCCATTCAGGGATCGGCACCAGCAGCTGCCGGCCGCCGCCATCGCGGAATTTGCGGAAAGCCTGCGCCGTCTGGTTCTTCTTATTGGGCGGAAAGTCGGACGCGCGCAGCATGAAGCAGGGCTTGCCGGCCATTGCCGATAGAACCTTGTCGAGCTGGCGCTTCAAGCCGCCGCCCTGGGTGGTGCGGTTGCATAGGAAGATCCGCGCGTCGGCGATGCCGTGGCCCTTGTGTGTGACCCTGAGATCGACGGCGGGCAAATCGTCGGCGATTTCGAGCCGGTCGATCGAGATTGAAATCTCGCCGTCCCATTCGTCCTTCGCCAGAGTGAGCGCGGCACACAGAATGTCCATCAGCTCGTTATCGTCTGAGGGTATTTCGGCTTCCGATGCGTTCTGGAAGCGATCCCAGGTGTCGCGGAAATCGATTGCCGCGCGCGACATCGGCCGTTGCGATGGCTCTGGTTCGGGCGAGCCGAAGATGCCGCCTAGCACCGACGCCAGCGTCGATGTCCAGCCCTGTCCGGGGTCTTGATCTTCGGGCTCGGGCCGCGCTTTGTCGGCCAAACGGTTCTGCGCGTGTTCGAGCAACCGGCGCGTTGAAAGTCCACCGAACTCTTCGAAAAACTCGCGGCCGAAAAACTGCGACGGATCGGGGAAGCTGAGCCCCTCGGCGCGCTGTTCGGCCTCGTGCTCTAAGCGCTTGGCGATGATCAGGCGCGCTTCCTGCGGCGAGCGGCTTTCGAGCAGCGCCACTGGCCCCGCCTTCTCGATGCGGTCGACATACGATTGCGCCAGCACGCCGCGCACCTGCCCGTAAAAGTCTTCCAGGCACGAGATGATGACGATGGCGTTGGGCAGCCGGTTGGCGACTTGGATGAGATCGCGCACGGCCTTTTGAAAGCGCTCTTCGGCGTTGTCGAAAAAGCGCAGGTCTTCGACCTGGTCGATGGCAAACACGAGGGCGGCGCGATCGACTGTCCACATCAGCGTGCCGAGTGCGGTGATAATCTCGAAGGCGCGGTCCTCGCCTGTGTTGGGATCAAGCGCGGCCACGGCCTGATGCGCCAGCGGCGTCAACTGCCGTCCAAAAAGATACTGCCGGATGCGCTGATCGACGCGCGGGTCCTTGCGCTCCAGATACAAGAGCGCGCGCACGATATTGATGTCGAGTTCCAGATCGCGGAATTTGGGGCTCGACACGATGTCGTCGGCAAGCTTGAGCACGAGGCGCGCCAGCTCGTCCTCGCCGAGGTTGGCTTCGCGCAAGCTTTCGAGGCTGGCTTTGGTGAGCACTTGCGCATCGGAAACGAGCCGCTTCGTCAAGCGCGCGAGCGCGGTCTCGGCGTTGTCGGAGGTGTCGGGATCGTAGGGCTTTTCGAGCGAATGAATAAGCCGGCGCAAATAGTAGTCGGCATAATTGGCGATATCGGGCGTCATCTGGGCGTAGCCAAAATAGGCTTTGCCTTCGCGATGCGACGAGGTGCGAAGAGCGCGCAGCAGATGCGTTTTGCCGGCACCCGACTGGCCATGAAACAGCAGAATGCGGGCTTGCGTCGAGGAGGCTTTCGAGCCCGTAACGCTATCGAGCAGGGCTTGGAATTTCGTGCGCGCTTTGGCATGGACGGCCGGCACATCGACGGGATCGGCCCGCCAGATGTCGTCTTCCCAGGTAATCGAATGTTCGAAGGCTCCAGCCAGCTGGCCAGGCGCAATCGGCGTGTCGGATTCTGGATGCATCAATCAATCTTCCTCGACGCGCACGAAATGCCAAACGGTGTTCTTGTAGGCGATCGCCGAACTTTCGATCGCCCCTAGAGTTTTTTTATCTTTTAGGTCTGCGGTCGCGAGCACGATCTGGCCGAGGCGGTGTGCCTCTGCGAGCATGCATTTAAATTCGATTTCAGTCAGATCCCAAGCGGGCTGAGAACTACGAATCGCTTGCCACACTTGGCTGATAAACGCCTTGCGGTTTCCTGGCCAGCCCTCCGCGTGCAGTGCCGCCGCCGATTTAATGGCTGTTGCAAAAGTGCCCGGATCGGGCCGCGCCGCCGCCGGCTTTTCTTTTTGCGTGGGGCCGGTGTCGTTGGCGGCGTGAGGCGGCGTGACAGGCCCTCGTGCTGCCCCCATGGATTTCGAACGCGCCACGCTTGCGTGTGCTGCCGCCTGAGCCGCCAGCACACGCGTGCCGAGATTGCGCAGCACAGCTTCGCGCAGAGCGTCGAGCCCGGTCTGGACCGCGCCGACGGTCTCTGCCGCAAGGGCCACGATCAACTGCTGATCGGTGCCAAAGTCGCGCTTGTTGATCGACAACTGACCGGCGAGCGCGCGGCCGGCCTTTGACGTAAACGCCGAGCCTTTGCCAAAGCCCGCCTTGATAGTGTTGCCAAAAGCGCGTTCGAGCGCCACCAGCGCCAGCTGAGCGCGCAATTTGGCCAGCGAAGGGTTCTTTTTGGATGGCAGCTTGTAATGGGTTTGCAAGATGAGCGCGCGTAAGCCCTCGTGGCGCGCGGCCATTTTCAACCGGGAAAGGCTTTCGCGTTCGATGCCCAAGCCCTTGGCAATCAGATGAATATCACGAACGATGTCCCACGAAGGCAGGACGCCGGTGCTGATTCCGAGTGAGTTGCTAGCAGCAACCGATCCGCTTTCGGTCGCCCGCAGGCGGTTGCGCACTTCGGTTGCTAAGCCGGCTGGCAGCAGAGATGCAATGTGCACGTCGCTAGCGTGACGCCATTCGCCTGGCGAAAGCTTGTGGGAAAACAACGGTCCAACGTCAGCGCTGATTTCGGTTCGGGTCGCGCCGCCTGCACAGGCGATACGCACGAGAATCAGATCGGCGAGGGGCGCGGCGGGACCCGATGTGGGTTCGTCCGCCGATCGGAGTGACCGGCCTGGAAATGGGGACATTGTCTGTCGGCCTGCGGACATGGCACGCGGCTTCCCTCGAAAAGAGTTCCAGCTCACGGGTGGCCGGAACGGCGGAACACACGAATCACCGATATCGCACGGCGCACTTTGCGAGACTTGTTCGTCCGGGGAAAGGCCTTCCCGCAACACTGCCTGAATTTTCCCGCGGCACTTACAATCGCCACGCACGAGAAGCTGTCGTCAAAGCAAACAGTATCCGGCCCAGTTTGGCCGCGTGCCGGTCAAAATGGCGACACCTTCGTTGGCCACAACCGATCTCGGGGGCGATCTGATAGTGCTGGGAAATTTCCGTCTTGGAGGCAGCGCCGCACTGATTCGTTGCGGCCAGTCGGGACGAATTTACCATTAACGTTGAGTTAACGGGTCGTGTGTCATGGTCGAGAGAGTTACCGCGCGTCAGTTGGCGGGAGTGAGGGTCATGTATCGCGTAGCACTCTGTGCAGTTCTGGCAGTATCGCTGGCAGCCTGCAGTCTCAATTCAACATCCGTTTCCAGCGGCTTCAGTCCCGGCACTGAAACCAGGGCATTGCCCGACAAAAAGTCGACCAAGAGCTTAGCTCTGGGCGGCGAACCCGCGACCACGCGCGGGCAACAACTGGCAAGCTTGAACGACAGAGCGCCTAAGGGCTCGTATGAGAACGCCGCGAAGGGCGCGTTGTCCGATCGCGACTATGCAGGGACCGCCCTCGACAACGAGCGCGCCCGCGATCTCATCAACCAGTATCGGGCGGAAAAAGGCCTGAAGCCGTTGCGCTTCAATGTCAAACTGACGGAAGCTGCCAAAGAGCATTGCCGGGATCTCGCCAAATGGGATCGCATTTCGCATTACGGGTCAGATGGTTCGAACCCCTGGGACCGCGTCAAGCGGACCGGGTACAAGGCGCGACTCGCCGCTGAAAACGTCGGCACCGGCCAGATTAATTTTGATGAAGTTCTGAAGGGCTGGAAAGAAAGTCCCGGTCACGACAAGAATTTGTTGCTGTCGGACGGGCAGGAGATGGGCTTAGCGCTCGTGCAAGACCCCAAGACCGAATTCAAGTCATTCTGGACGCTCGTCGTCGGCACGTCCATGTAAACGCGCGTGGCGGCCGGCTCGCAGCATGCGAGTCGCCTCGCGCCATGAAACGAGTAAACGCGCGTGGCGGCCGGCTCGCAGCATGCGAGTCGCCTCGCGCCATTTAGATCCCGATACGATCTTGCTCGCGCTTGCGCACCAATTCGGCGACGCCAGCCCAGGCCCAAGAGCGGCCCGCGTCGCCATGATTGCCATGCAGGGTTGAGAAAAACTCGGCAACGCCAGCGGCGTGCGTCCCGTGGCGGCCTTCAAGCGTGGCGGCCATAAACTCCACATCCTTGGGCGTCGGAGTTGCGTCCTGATCGGGATGCCAGGTTGCCATCATAAGACTTGTTTCCTCATAGCGCAGGGCCGCGTTGTGCGGGGTTTTGCGAATGAGAACAGCAAGATCGAAGCCAACGTCGAAGCCGAGAATATTCGAACGTTTGATGCCCGAGCCGCGAACCAGTCCGGCGGCCGCCGGCTCGATTTGAGACATCGCGGGCTCATGTCCCGGATGCGGACATATGATCAGACTTAAGGCGCGCCGGCGGCCTCGACCGGCTTTGCGGACTTAGTCAATGATGCGCCCTGGCCGGGTTTTGCTGCGGGCTTGGTTGCTGCGGGCGGCGCAACTTGCGCCGGTGTCCCGGCCTGCGTCCCCTGCGGGGCCGTCGTACCGTTGGCCGATTTCGCCGCTTCTGCCTTCGCCTTGGCGACGCGCATGCTGACAGTCTTGGGCTTGCCCTTGTTCAGGTTTACGGTCTTTGGCCGTCGCCGCGTCCCGCATTCCCAGGAAATGACCGACTGGCGCATGCTGGCAATCGGCCGGGCATCGGTGGCAATCGGCATCGAATCAATCGTTTGCGTGCTTGAGAACAACGCTTTCCAACCCACGTTTTGAAACCCGTGTTCCAGCAAAGCCGCCGCCCGCACGGTGCGTTCGCCCCCGGTGGTCTCGCCCAGCACCACGGCCATCAGTTTCTGGCCGTCGCGCGTGGCGCTCGCCACCACGTTGAAGCCGCTGTCGCAGATGAAGCCGGTTTTCATGCCGTCAGCGCCGTCGAACGTCCTGAGCAGGCCGTTATGGGTGCCCATGCGGATTTTGCCGTAGCGCATCTCCTGCATGCCCCACAGATGAGCGTATTGGGGAAATTCGGCTAATGTCGCCCGCGCCAGCTTGGCCAAGTCGCGCGCCGTCGTGACCTGCTGCGAAGCGGGCAAGCCGTTGGGATTGACGAACGTCGTGCGCGACATTCCGAGCCGCTTGGCGGTGTTGTTCATGAGTGAAACAAAGGCCGTGTCATTGCCGGAGATGGCTTCGGCCAGCATCATGGCAACGTCATTGGCCGACTTGATGATGAGCGCTTGAAGAGCGGTTTCGACGGTCATTTCGGCGCCAATAGGCAGGCCGACTTTGCTAGGGCTTTGCTGGAAGGCGAGATCGGTACACGCGATCTTTTTGTCGAGCGCGAGCTTGCCTTCCTTGATGGCCTCGAATGTCAGGTAAGCCGTCATGATTTTAGTGAGCGAAGCCGGATGCCACTCGTCGTCCAGATCTTCCGAATAGAGCACTTTGCCGGTCGCGGGATCGAACAGCAGTGTCGGACCTGCGAACGCGGCCGGTACGCTTGAGCCCAGGCTCACAATGAGTGCTAAGATAGCCAGCTTAAAATGCATAAAGTGTCTCCGCGCACAGCGGTTGCTTTAACATAACCGCAGCGGCGCTCGCAATCACCCCACCCGGTGGCAATTGTGCCATCGAAAGCGGGTTGTTGTAGAAATGGTACGATCGCCAGATACGGGCGCCAAAAGAGAGATACAGCCCATTGGCCGCGCCAAGAAATGCCATGCCGAAAATGTGGTGCCCCGAGCCGGAATCGAACCAGCACGCCTCTCGGCTCCGCATTTTGAGTGCGGCGCGTCTACCAGTTTCGCCATCGGGGCACGTCAGGCCGGCAGCCGCCGTTCTATAGGTTGGCGAGCGGGCGCGTCAAACACTTTGCTGGGGCCTTGGGTCACATCTCCGGTTGCGCAGCGTCCGGCCTTCGGATTTGAGTGGTTGCGACAGATATGACGAGAGGTGAAAGCGGTTGAAGGCTCCGGCGACGAATTTCGACCTGGTCATTTCTGGCGCCAGCTTCGCAGGCCTTGCCCTCGCTCTGGCGAGCGCGCGCGAACTCGGCTCAGAATTTTCGGTCGCATTGATCGATCGTGCCGCGCCGGTCTTAACGCCAAATGCGGCGAGTGCCCGCGCCTTTGCCATTTCAGCAGCTTCGCGCAACATGCTGGCTGCGTTGGGCATATGGGATCCGATCGCGGCGGTGGCCCAGCCCGTCGCCACCATCGACATCACCGACAGCTCGCTCAATGCCGGCGTCCGGACCGTCGTGCTGTCCTATGACAACCACACCGGAGACGGCGACGTGGCGACGCATATCGTACCCGCCGCGGCCATTACGGCAGCACTCCAGGCGGCCGTCGCACGCGAGCCGTCGATACGCTTTATCGCGCCCGTCGAAGTTAGCGCCTTCAGCGGTGCGGGCATGGCTGCACAACTCGAGTTGAGTGATGGCCAAGGCCTCAACGCACCGGTCGCCGTCGCAGCTGAGGGCCGCCGCTCGCCGCTGCGCGACATGGCCGGGATCAAAAGCGTTCAATGGGGCTACGATCAGACCGGCATCGTCACCGTCGTAGCGCATGAGCGACCGCATAACGGCCGGGCTGTACAGCACTTTCTGCCCGCGGGACCGTTTGCGATATTACCGCTGACTGGCAATCGCTCGTGCATTACCTGGACAGAGAACGCGGCCGGGGCCACGCGCATTCTGGCGCTCGGCGACGCGTTGTTTCTGGATGAAATCGACATGCGCTTTGGCGGCAAGCTCGGGCCAGTTTCACTCGCCGGTCCGCGCCAATCCTGGCCGCTCGAACTGCATTTGGCGCGCGCCTATTGCGGGCCGCGCCTCGCCGTCATCGGCGACGCTGCCCACACGGTCCATCCCATCGCTGGGCAGGGTCTCAACCTCGGTTTGCGCGATGCCGCGGCGCTCGTCGATGTCATTGCCGACGCCGCCCGCCTTGGTCTCGATATCGGCAGCGGCGCGGTGCTCGAGCGTTACGAACAGTGGCGCCGGTTCGATGCCACGCTGTCGGCGTTTGCCTTCGACGGGCTCAACCGGTTGTTTTCAAACGACTCGACGCTGCTGCGCGCCGTTCGCGAAACTGGGCTTGGGATTGTCGAACGCCTGCCCCTACTCAAGCGCGCGTTCGTGCACGAGGCCTCGGGGCTTTCGGGCGATCTGCCGCGACTTTTGAGAAATGAGCGCCTCTAGCTCAAGCGCGTGGGCGCGACTCGTAGACCGGCTGGGCGCGTTGCGAGACGGCTTTGGTGACGAGATGCGGTTTTTCGAGAGCCGCGTAGGCGAGATTTATGCGGCGCGACATCACCGACAGGTAGTCGCCGACTTCGGCGGGAAGGTCGACGCTGGCAAAGCGGTCAGGATGATAGGTCTTCGACAGCGCGAAATAGGCCGCGCGCACATCGGCCCAGTCGGTCGACCGGTCGACGCCTAAAACCTGATGCGGTTCGAAGTTGTCGCCGTCGCGGACCCGGTTGTGCAGGTTCGCGGCACTTGGCACCGCGACCAGCTTTACATCGCGGATCGATGACTTGGCGATAAAGCGGCGATCCTCACCGTAGGCTTCAAACTCCAAGAACGGAGTCGCCGAATTGAGCGCATCTGCAAACGAGCGCGAAGAGGCGATGAAGAATCTGCCCCGGGCGGTCTCGCCAGTGTTGAAGGTGACTTCGGCTGGAACCGCGAGTTGAGGTGCCTGAGTGACCGTGTCGACCTTGTTGCGTTCAAACATGCGCAGATCCTCTGGCTTTTCGTGTCTCAAAAGGTGGCATTCGTGGTCAAATGCGCCCCTGTGGCCCCCTGCTGAGCAAGGATCGTGCTAGTGCTCTTTTGGTGGCTCGCGGGGTCTTCTCGCTGGCTCGCGGCGAC
>JANNUW010000084.1:0-6393 GCA_031414095.1 Hyphomicrobium sp.
GACGGTCGAAACGGCCGGGACGCAGAAGTGCCGGATCGAGCACGTCGGGACGGTTAGTCGCCGCGACGATGATGATGCCTTCGTTGGCTTCAAAGCCGTCCATCTCGACCAGCAACTGATTGAGCGTCTGCTCGCGCTCGTCGTTGCCACCGCCGAGGCCTGCACCGCGATGGCGGCCCACTGCGTCGATTTCATCGATGAAGATGATGCATGGCGCGTTCTTCTTGGCCTGTTCGAACATATCGCGGACGCGGCTGGCGCCGACGCCGACGAACATCTCGACAAAGTCCGAGCCCGAGATCGTGAAGAACGGCACGTTGGCTTCGCCAGCTACCGCGCGCGCGATCAACGTCTTGCCTGTGCCGGGAGGTCCAACCAGAAGCGCGCCGCGCGGGATGCGTCCGCCAAGCCGCTGAAACTTCTGCGGATCGCGCAGGAATTCGACGATCTCTTCCAAGTCGGCTTTGGCTTCATCGACGCCAGCGACATCATCAAACGTGACGCGGCCTTGGCGCTCGGTCAGAAGTTTCGCGCGGCTCTTGCCAAAACCCATGGCGACCCGAGCCCGACTGCATCTGACGCATGAAGAAAATCCACACGCCGATCAGCAGCAGCATGGGGAACCAGCTGACGAGCATGTTCGACAACGACGGAATGTCTTCGTCGGATGGGCGCGCGTTAAACTTCACGGCCTTTTTCTGCAAACGCTCGACAAGGCCCGGGTCTTCGGGCGCGTAGGTCGTAAAGGCCAGCGCGCCGTCCGTCATGGTGCCGTAGATGCGATTGCCAGCCAAGGTCACTTCAGCGACCTTGCCGCCTTCTACGGCCGCCAGAAACTCGGAGTACTTCATATCGGTCTTCTGGCTTTGAGCCGGACTGTTGACCAGATTGAAGAGCGCTGCCAGCAGCACCAAAAGCGCTACCCAGATTGCGAGCTTCTGAAAATTGGAATTCATTTCTTGTTCCTGGTCCTCGCGCCCCTGCCGGCCCAAACCGTAGAGGGCTGCCAGAAACGACTGGCGGGGCGCTGCGTTAAACGGCGGTGATACGCACATCTTGCGCCAATCGCGGCGTCTGTGCAGGTAAGATAGGCGCGCGCGGCCGCTTTGCCAAGTTTAAGGGGTTAATAAACTTGGCAATCGCGTGCTTGACCGCCCCGAGTTTGATCCAATCTCCCGACTATACGGGAAGCACAAGGTTGCATAGGCAAAAATCGCCGCCATGCTTGCCCCGGGATATCAGTCAACCGCTTCTGCGGTGGACCGCAGATCGCGCCGGTCCTGGAACGTCGCTATTCCAGGACCGCGAACCGATGCAGTGTATTTTTGGGAGTCCTTCGGCGAGAATTTGGTCCATGCCTCCGCCAAACCTGGAACACTCACAAGCCTGTCACCGCCCCAAAACGCTGGGAGAGTTTCCATCGCTTCCCTGGGGACCTTTGACGGGCAATGATCAAGCGCTTTGAGTAACTTGTAGCCGGCCGGTCCAAGGAAACGCAGTTCAAGACCCTCAGTGACCCCGCTTCCCAGTGAAACGTGAAAGCGATTGTCCCAGATCATTTGCTGTCCGGGTGCCAGCACGATTGGCGCGGGCGGATCGCGTCCCGCTTCCCTGACGATCTCAACGCAGGCTTTGCGTCGCGTGATTTTGGTGCGCCCGATGGTCGTGGCGAATGGAGCGTTCTGGTGCCAGCCGATACTCAGTTGCCGGGCAACGGTTTCGAGCGCCTGCAATGACAAGGGCCGCTCATGACCGCCGACGATGCGAATAATTGCAGCGAGGACCCGCAAGGTAATGGCTTCACTCAGCCCGGTCTGAAAATCCGTCCAGATGTCCTTGCTCAACGCTGCGTACCCGAAAGGCTCCACGCGGACCAGCGCCCGATCATTGAGCGCCCTTTGGGTTGCTTGCGTGAGGGCCTCGCGCGCCGATCCCAAGCGCCGTGCCGATTGCGCGATGGCCTCAGGCGTGACGCCCAGATCCCGCAACGTTGACAATGCGCGTCGAACCCGTACCCGCTCGAAAGCGCTATTGTCGTTGCTTGGATCTTCACGCCACCGCAGTCCGCGGGCCTGTAGCGTCGCAATCAGTCGCGTTTTGGGAAACGGTAGAAACGGGCGCAGCACGCTCATCGGCATGAATTGGCGCACCAGCCCAGGCGGCAGTTTGACCTGAGTTTCTGGGTCGGGGGTGATATCAAACGACATGACGGGCGACATCGCGGATAGACCATCGACCCCGCTGCCGCGGGCCAGCCGCATGAGGAACGTTTCGGCCTGATCATCGAGGGTGTGTGCGGTGACGAGCGATTTGTGATGCGGCCAAACTTCGCGATGATAGACGTCAGCCAGCAGACGATAGCGGGCTTCGCGCGCGGCCGCCTGTATACCGGTGATGGGCTTGTCCCCCTCCCAGCGCAGGATGATACTCGGCAATCCGATCCTCGTGGCCTCGTCTGCGACAAAGCCGGCATCCGCCGCCGAGCCTTCTCGCAATCCGTGATCGACGGTGGCAACAAGAATCCGGCCGGTGCCGCGATTACGGACGAGTTCAGCACAAATGTGCATCATCGCCATGCTGTCGCATCCACCTGAGACGGCCAGCACCATCAATGGATTGCCGGGACCACCCAGCAGCAGCAATCCTAATCGATCGATCTCGTCGCTCGTGAGCGGCCCGCCGGCCCTATGCGCATCACTCGCCACCGCCGTTTCAGGCGCAACCGGCGCGCTGGCGCTCGGCTTCAGCCTTGGTTTTCAGCACGGGCCGGGCATTGGGATACTTCGTGTTGAGCTGACGCAACGCTGCGCACGCATCGTCCTTGCGGCCGAGCTGGACGAGAGACGCCGCGCGCCGTAACTGCGCTTCGGGCGCCTTCGCGCTTGTCCCGTAGCTCGACGTCACCAGATCGAATGCGTCCGAGGCATCCTTGTAATTTTTCTGCATGTAATGGGCTTCGCCGAGCCAGAACAGGGCATCCGGCGCGAGCGCGTCGCGCGCGTGACGGCGTAGGAAATCTTCAAAGCCGGCCTGTGCCGCGCCATAATTCTGGCCGAGCAAAAAACCGTACGCGCTTGAATAAGTTTGCTGGGGGTCGCCGGTCCCAGGCGCTGGCGTCAAAGCTGCGACGGGACCCGGCGCGGCGGGCCCGGATCCAGATGCACCTGGGCTCGGGCTCGCGCCCCAACCTGACACGGGGGCTGACACAGGGGGCAAAGCCTCACCAACTTTGGCGGGCGGCGAATTGCCGGATAAGACGCCGGTGATAGCGTCAGGCTCGCCGGCGGTGGCGGTCGTCGAACCAAAGCTGCTGACACTGCCCGTCGATCCTGATTGGCCCGTCGACGCCAACGGCGGCAACGCGCCGCCGGGAACGGGCGCGATGTCAGACCTGCGGTCGGGTTGCGGGCCCGGCTTATTCGACATCTGCTGCATCTGGGCGGTCAACGCCTGCAGCTGGCTTTCGAGACGGTCCACGCGCGGATCTCCAGCGCCACCGGTACTGCGAGATGGGGCGGCGGCCGCCGAAGCCGTTGGCGCTTTGGCGAGTGACTCAAGCGTGCCGATCACAACTTGCATATCGACGATTTGTTCTTCGAGTTGCTCGACGCGCTGGCGCAGCACGGCATCGCCACCTCCGGCTGCGGCAGCTGGCGCGGCGGCCTTCTGCGCGGGTGCTTTTTGCGCGTTCGATTTTGCGGGCGCTTGTGTGGGCGGCGATTGGCCGGGCGATTGCGCTACAGCGGTCGGCTCCATCGCATCTTGAGCGCGCGCCACCGTGACAGGCACAAAGACCACGGCAAACCCTAGTGCGATGCCAGCCCGCACTGGCATCTTACGAACAGCAAATGTCTTCAACACAAACAGTCCTTTCGAATAATCCTCAGCCGAGACCGCGACCCACCCCGCGATCCACCCCAAGATTCGCTATTTATCCTGTTTTAGCCGGCAGGTCCAATTCACCCGAGCCTATTGGCCGGGGAGTGCAGGTTTTGCACATTTTGAAGCAGCGCCAATCTAGATGGGGCTCACCGCGCAATCACGGCGCCATTGTTTCCGATCGGGACGTCGTTCCCGACAGGGAGGTCGCGGCACTGGACATCGCACCTTTATTCAAGGGCTTCGCCGTCGCCCACGGCTGTTCCGCCGTCGTGCTTCTGCGGCGATTGTCCCAATTCGTACCGCTTTGCTGATCGAGTTTGCGGCGCGGGGTCAACACGCTGACAGCACGCCGGTTCTGAACTTGGCAGGCTACCTCGGGGCAATCGGAAATCGGCGCAGTTCTGCCATAGGAGATCACGGCTATGCGCTCGGCCGCGACGCCTTCGTCCAACAAGCGCTTGCGCACGGCTTGGGCTCTCGATTCTGAAAGCTGCTCCAACTCGGCAGGCGCTAGCGGCGGATCGTCGGCGTGGCCCTCGATGGTCAGATTCCACTCGGGACGCTTGTTGAGCCAGCCCGCCTGTGCCGACAAAATCGCACGCGCGCGGCCACCGAGTTCGGCGCTGTTGTTTGCAAAGAATATCCGGTCACCGGCTTCAGTCAAAAAGCGCTCCTCGTCGCTCGCAACATCCGGCCCGCGGCTTGCGGTCCCCGATTGATCGGGCCCATCGTCTTCGCCCGCAAACCTAGTTTTTGTCTCACGCGAGAGCTGGTCAACGGGAGCGGAGCGGCGATTTTGAGCGGGCGGCACCGTGGCGAGCGAAGGCGGTGCTGTCTGAGATGTATAGAGTTGACCCAGATGCCGTCGGCTATCGGCCGCCTGAGGTCCATGCGGATCGTTCGCGATGACCTTTTCAAACAGGCGCTCGGCGGCTGTAGAATCACCGGATTCGAGCGCTGTCATAGCCCGATCATAATCGGCGGAAGATCGAGAGTTATGGTCTTGCGCGATTTCTGAGCCAGCGCTACCGGCTGAGCCGGCGTCGGCGGTGCCTATCAGAACTTCGTTGTCATCCAGTTGCAGGCCGGACGCTGAGTTTTGAGCCTGAGCCCCACTCACAACCATAAACATGACCAGCATGCGCAACGGCACGCCTAACGCAAACTTGAACTCAACAACTCCGGCGCGAGAACGGCGCATCGCCGAACCTTTTACAAAACGGCCACGTTTACACGAGCATCACGTACCTTCTTAATACGGCTAAATTACAGCGTTTTATCGGCAGGAATTGATACCGGCGGTCAATATAGGTCTGACCCATCGCTCAACTGGTGGCGCGCGTCACGCTTCGCGTGCGGGGCACGGCGGCCGGCTCGCGCGCCCCCTTGGAAGTCCCCTTGCGGGATAACGCGTGTCGCCGCGCGCAAAGAAAAATAATACCGGCGCGCCATCTACTCATCGAAGAGTCAAAACTTTGGCGCGCCGGTATGAGACAAGCGTGCGGCCCGCAACCTGCGTCTCACAAGACTTGCATCTCACGAGTACTTGGGGCCTGGACGAGGCCAGTCAGCTAGGAAGCAGCTTTGCTGTTCAGCACCGTCTGGGCACGGCGATTCTGCGACCAGCAGGAGATGTCATCGCAGACGGCGACCGGGCGTTCCTTGCCGTACGATATCGTGCGCAGCCGCGCGGCATTGATGCCGTTCTGAGCCAGATAGTTGCGAACCGTCGTGGCACGGCGTGCGCCGAGCGCAATGTTGTATTCGCGCGTGCCCCGTTCGTCGGCATGGCCTTCGACCGTAATCGTGAACTGCGAATATTGCTTAAGCCACTGAGCTTGCTTCTGTAATATCCCTTGTGCTTCGGGCGTCAAATCAGAACTGTCGGACGAAAAGTAGACAAGATCGCCGACGTTGACACTAAAATCGCGCTGCGTGCCGGGCGTGACCGGACCCTTGCCGTCGCGACCCTGATTGTTCAAAGCGGTTTCAGGATTCGTTTCTTGATTGGCGCATGCGCCGGCTGCCAAAACTGCGGCCGTGAGAACGATTGCACGGGCAATCTTTGCAAGGTTGAAGGCCGCCATGTCTGGTCCTTTCGCGGCTCGACGGTGCCTTCTCGGCCCGGAACCATATAAATTTCGAATCCCTAAGCTGAGGGATAGCCGACCCTTCGTACCAAAATGTGGCCAACGTGGGCGGTGTTTCGAACAATAAACCCCAGCATTGTGACGCACGTCAGCGCGTCGCGCTTGGTGCGGTTCTGGGCAGGAATTCTAGCGATAAAACAGACAGGGCTGCCAGCGCATTGCGCTGGCAGCCCTGTCTTGCAGTGTACCACCCGAGACAGCTGCCCCAGGCGAAACTCTTAAGCTCTTAGCGAGCCTGGCCAGCCACGGGGGCTTCAGCGCCGAGCTTCATGGGAGCTGCTTCTTCGCGACGGCAAGCGCCGAGAGCTACAGCAACGATGGCAGCGGCGAGAACGATTGCGCCCTTCATAATTCTTTCTCC
>JANNUW010000085.1:0-1108 GCA_031414095.1 Hyphomicrobium sp.
CCGGTTCGCTGTTGACACGGTGGTGGTGGATGCAGGCGCCAACTCGTCGGCATAGTTTTGGGCCGTCAGACCGCTACCCAGGCCGGCACAAAAACTCGCCTCTAGAACTCGCACGTCGCGATCGAGGTGGATGTTGGCACCAATTCGTCTCGGGATAAAAAAATCGTCAGGCATCGCAATGAGGCGCAAGAGCGTCGAACCCTCAGACTTTAAAAACGGAGTCAAATTTCGGACCAATCGATTGCGAACAACCGCGGCGTCGTCCGCGTGTTGCGGTTTGGCGACTACTCAGGGTGGCGCCCGATCCACGTGGGAGGCTATTTGCTTTCGCCTCAGCTGAAGCTGTCGAGTAGAGTGATGCTATCGGCCTTGATCCACAGGCCCATACTGCCAGCATCCTTGAAGGTGGCTGGCGCCCCCCAGTGTAGGCGGTTGCGCTGGGATATACATTGGCAACATTGCATCGGTCCGACGTGAGGCGGAAGTGTGTTTCGCCGGCATGTGATGAGAACCGCGACGCCATCTGGTCGAGCTGACCGATCCTCATGCCGCCGCTTGCATCCGGCAGAAGCAGGACGACTTGATCGCTATGTCGGCCCAGGCGCCGGCGATGTCGAGCCGCTGCTTGATGATGCGGGCTTCGGCGTGCTTGCCGAGCCGCATCAAGCATTCATGAAACCCATGCAGGCTCCAGACATTCTCCGGATGCTGACAGGCGCGCGCCAGGGTGCCGTCGAGGCCGAGATCGGCGCGGTAGACCGCCTCGGCGTCCTCCACACGGCCCTGTTCCAGCAGGAGCGCACCCAATGCATGGCGGGTCGGCTGCATCCACCCCCAGGGTTCGTCATAGGGCAGATTGTCGTCGAGCTCGACCGACTCGCGCAGATGAGTGAAGGCCGTATCGAAATGACCTTTGCGGTATTCGATCTCGCCCTTCATCATCTCGGCCGCTACCGCCAGGATGTCGAGGCAGGTATTGTTGAACACGTAGCGTGAAGGCGGCACCTTGGCGAACGCAGCATCGAAGTGCCGAGCCTCGTCCTCGGCCGCTGCCACATTGCTGCTCGCCGCGTGCGCGACGGCCTTGGCATAGTGGATCATCGCCGTC
>JANNUW010000086.1:0-2758 GCA_031414095.1 Hyphomicrobium sp.
ATGGCGGCTTCGATGTCGCCCTTGGTTTCGTCGAGCGCCGTCTTGCAGTCCATCATGCCCGCGCCGGTTTTCTCGCGCAGTTCTTTCACCATACCTGCGGTGACTGTGGTCATGTGTCGTGTCCTCGTTGAGAAATAAAGTGAAATAGAAATAGCGAGTAGGGATTGGCGAATAGCGAGTAGGCAAAACTTCTCGCTATTCACTTTTCCCCATTCGCTACTCCCTATTCGCTCACACTCTTTAAACAGCCTTCGCGTCGACGAGCTTCTTGGCTTGCGCCGCCCAGCCGTCCTTTTCGATCTGGCCCTTGAGCTTCAACAGGCGGTCGAGCGCTGATGCGTCGTCGGCCGCCATGTCGGCGATCTGCCAGAAGTGATAGACGCCCGAGTCGTTGAGGCGCTGCTCGAGCTTGGGTGTGATGCCCGTGATACGCTTGAGGTCGTCGGCTTCGCCGCGCGCGGCTTCGATGCCCTTGAACGACTTGACGATCGCGGCTTCCTCGGGAGGATTTTCCATAGCGCCGATGTCGGCACCCGACGACGACTGCGAACGCTCCAGGCCATCGATGGCGGCGCGTGCAATGAGATCGCAATAGAGTGTCAGCGCGCGGCCGGCGTCGTCGTTACCGGGCACGGGGAAGTCGATGCCGTCGGGATCGCAGTTGGTATCGACCACGGCCACGATCGGGATGCCGAGCTTGCGGGCTTCCTGGATGGCGATGGCTTCCTTGTTGGTGTCGATGACGACCAGCAGGTCGGGCACGCCGCCCATGTCCTTGATGCCGCCCAGCGCCTGATTGAGCTTGTCGCGCTCGCGCTGAATGTTCAGCACTTCCTTCTTGGTGCGGCCCTGCGGATCGGCCAGAATGTCGTCGAGCTGACGCAGGCGGCGGATCGACTGCGAGATCGTCTTCCAGTTGGTCAGCGTGCCACCGAGCCAGCGGTGATTGATGAAATACTGCGCCGAGCGCTTGGCGGCTTCGGCGATGCCTTCCGACGCCTGACGCTTCGTTGCGACGAACAGCACGCGGCCGCCGCTGGCGACGGTATCGGACACCTTGAGTAGCGCCTGATGCAAAAGCGGCGTCGTCTGGGTCAGGTCGATGATGTGAATGTTATTGCGGGCGCCGTAGATGAACGGGGCCATCTTCGGGTTCCAGCGATGCGATTGGTGGCCGAAGTGCACGCCAGCTTCCAAGAGCTGACGCATATTGAACGCGGGAAGCGCCATAGCGGGGTAATCCTTTTTCCGGTTGATCCTCCGCCAGTCTGTGTGAAAAAAGTGTGGGCCTTTCAAGGGGCTAACACCTTCCACCGGAGCGTTCACTGGGGCTTTTAATCCAGCTAACGCGAGTTCTGGCGTGTGTGATGGGGCGGGTTATGGCCGAAGAGCGGTGGTTTGGCAAGGGGTTGGTGGGGTGGTGCCTCTACTGACAGGAGCACGGGCAAGAAAATCGTCGCCCACCGTTTGTTGATGCCGAGGGAACCCGTAAGTCTGCCAACTGAGGATACTCCACCCACTGCAATATCGGTGTGATGTTGGGGGGAGTAAACACGTACTTGTCTACGTGAGGCCGATACCGTCTAATTTCAAAACTTGATCATGATTCGCCGTTAGCAAGAGACCAAGCATGGCTGGGTCACCCAAAACCGCCTTCTTTGCTTATCCGGGCAGCCCCGCCGAACTGACGGGTACGATTGATGCTGCTGTCAGGCTTTCTAAGAACGAGCATCCGGGTCTGACGCTCCAGGCTTGGCCCCAGATGGACGTATTCGGTGCCAACATACCTGACGAAATCCGGGAGAAGATCAACTATTCTGACGTGCTGGTGTGCGACGTCACCGTCCCAAACATGAACGTATACTATGAGATCGGCTTCGCCATAGGACGCGGTCGGTCGGTCGCGCCCGTTATCAATGCGTCTTTCGCCGATGCTGTCGCAAACATCCATCGCGACGGCATCTTCGACAACATCGGCCATCAGCGGTACGAAAACTCCCAAGAGCTGTCGGCCATCTTGGGCAACTTGCCCAAGTCGAACCTCAAGGAGCTGTATTCTAAGCCCATAAATCATCAGCAACCCTTATTTCTGCTCCAAGCCTTCCGGAAGACAGACTTCATCAACAGCATCGTTTCCTCCGTGAAGGGCGAGAAGGTCTTCTTCCGGTCATTCGATCCGGTTGAGATACCCAGACTTTCAACGGTATCGATGGTTGCCGAGCTTACCGCTTCTTCTGGCGTGATCGTGCCAATCATCAGCCAGAACATTGATGACGCGGACCGGCACAACCTGCGAGCCGCATTTATCGCAGGCTTGAGTCATGGTCTAGAACGGCAAACGCTGCTCCTAAAGCTTAAAAGCGATGACGAGTTGCAACCGCTGGATTTTAGGGACTTCGTGCGCCCAGTTTCGCTTGAGAACGTCACAGAAATTGCGGGCGACTTTGCGAAGAGCGCGCTTATATCCTCCCAGTCCATTAGATCGGGTGCGCGGAACGTCCTTACACAACTGCAGTCGCTCGCCATAGGTGCGTCATGGGCTGAGAACGAGTTTCGGACGTTAGAAGAGTACTTCGTTGAGACTGCTGAGTTTCTTCGAACATTGCGAGGCGAGATCAACATCGTTGCTGGTCGCAAAGGATCTGGGAAGACGGCTATTTTCTTTCGGGTGCGAGACATCCGGCGCAACGAGAAAAGTACTCTTGTAGTGGATCTAAAGCCAGAGGCGCACCAACTAAGTCTGTTTCGCGAAGAGCTT
>JANNUW010000087.1:0-4357 GCA_031414095.1 Hyphomicrobium sp.
ACTTCAAACCGTTCGTGAATCACAAAATCAATTTGCAAGGAAATCGGCCTCAAGGCGTTGCTTTCTTGCAATATCGAAATCTACAAATGCAAAAGTCAACAAATTGGATCAATGAGTTGCGAATAGTTCACGGCGGACTGACTACACCCGCCTTTTTTGCAAGACGAGGGGTTGTTCGCATTCTAAAGAATGAAGCGTGCGCCATGATGTTACAGCGATTAGGGTTTCGTCGCTTGTGCCTGGATCGCAAGGCGAACCAGTTCTCGCTCGTGCTCCCTATCTTCCCCGTTTTTATAATCAAAACCCCAATCAACGCTGGGCCAGTCTGGTTTGAGTTTTGATGCCAAGCGACTTTGCATCCGCGATTCGTCGAGACGACCGAGCTTCGCTAGGCAAGCAGCAGCCCTAACATGGATGTAATAGCCGGGGTTGTTAATTGCCGCGAAGGACTTGACCGCCTCCTCGTATTGTCCCGATAGCATGAATGCCGAACCAAGGGTGTCATGGAGAGTGCCAGGAAAAAACAACGGATTAGCGCGGATAGTCTTAAGCGCTCTGTCGATCGCTTGGGTCGCCTGTCCCGTGCAGACCAGGTAATAAGCCATCCGTTCGTTGAGATCAGTATCATCCGGGGTCAACTGAAGACCACGCTGAAAGACATCCAATGCTGCGTCATAGTCATTGTTGTTTATTAGGAACACTCCTCGCAAACCCAAGCATGTACTGTCCTCGCCGTCGAGCCGCACGGCGAGTTCTGTTTCTCTATTTGCCCGTTGAAATAGTTGCGGATCCTGCGTCTGCCACCACTGGCGAAGATACGTCTGGCCCAGCAAGGCGTGTGCACGAGCGAAGTTTGGATCAAGCCTTATCGCGTTTTCGAATTCCGCCATGGTCTCAGAGATGTCATCGCTCCAGCGGTTCACAATCTCCATGCCTCGCAAGTAATGGTCATAGGCGCCGAGGCTCTCGGTCGGCTTGCGGCGCGACGCCTTTACGATGTCGGATTCGAGGTGCCCCGGCACAGCAGCGACGATGCTTCGAGTCACTTCGTCCTGAATCGCAAAGATATCCTCGAGATCACGATCATAGCGTTCTGCCCAGACATGGCTCCCGTTCGCAACCTCGATCAGCTGGGCGGTAATGCGCACGCGCTTGCCGACATTGCGTACGCTGCCCTCCACCACGTAGCGCACGCCAAGCTTCCTTCCTACTTCGGCGATGTCCACGGCTGTTCCTTTGAATACGAACGATGAATTCCTTGCAATCACAAATAGCCCGCGATTCCGGGCCAGGCCGGTGATAATGTCCTCGGTCATGCCATCGGCGAAATATTCTTGTTCCTTGTCACCACTTATATTTTGGAATGGGAGGACGGCGACGGCGGGCTTGTTGGGAAGCGTTACGGCGACCTGTACAAGGGCAGTTTGGTTCTTTGAGGCCTCGAGCATGTTGTTGTAGGCACTCAACAAAAGTGGATCGATGCCGATGCTAGGGAATTCCCGCTGCGATTTCTCTTCAGACATGCGCAATTAACTCATCTGTTGTCCAACTTGCAGCTCCCGTTCTTTCGCCGACGTTTTCGGTTTCTCTGCCGTCACTGTCGTTTCCTCACTCCGGCAAACCGGCTAAGCGAAAAGGCTCGATCCAGACCTTCGCGTCTGCAGGGTTCTTGTATGGTTCATTCGCCACGAATTCACTGATCCGCCAATTTGGATTGCTTGCAAGAAGCAGTTTGGCCTCCGCTTTTGCTTCAGATGTGCGGCCCAGGAAGGCCAGTGCCGCAACTAAGATGTCTCGTGAAGCAGTACCGTAGGTTTCCTCTCGGCTCAAAGTAGCCACAGCATTTTCATATTGACCCGCGACGACCTGTGCATAGCCCAGAACCCAATAGTACCGACCCGGTGGGCGGGGATTTAGTCGTAACGCTTTGGCGGCGGACTGCAAGCCTTCCTGCGGTCTGGCGGTTAATGACTGAAGATCGACGATGGCAACAAGCGCGTCAGCATTGTTGGGATTGATCCGAATTGCTTCCTTATAATGAATCTCGGCTTCTTCCCAGTGCCTTTCATAAAGCAAAATTAGGCCCAACACCCTGTGGGCGTCTGAATCGTTGGAATCGATTTCCACGGCGCGCTGAGCCTTTTCCAAGGCGTGGGGACGGCGGGGTTCTTGGGGTTCACCCCAGATCAACCAGCCCATTATTAGCGAATATGCCAAACTCCAGTGAGCCTCGCAATAGTTAGGATCGAGTACAATGGCGCGCTCCAAATTTGATCGCGCTTCGATGTTGGCAGACTTGGATAGTCTCCATTGACCTCGAGACTTTACACAAAGGTCATAGGCTTCGAGGTTCGATGGACGGTAACGACCCACGATGGCGCTTACATTGAGTTTGCCCGTAATCGCCTCCACGACGCGGCGGGCAACTTCATCCTGGACTTCAAAGATATCAGCCAAATCGCGGTCGAAACGCTCAGCCCAGATGTGGTTCCCTCCATCTGCCGCATTGATCAACTGTACATTAATTCTCAAGCGCTTCTCGGAGCGCCGTGCACTCCCTTCAAGTATGTACTTGACCCCTAGATCGTGGGCGATCTGGCGTACGTCCGTAGGCTTGCCCTTGTAAGCAAAGGTGGAGTTGCGAGCGATGACGAAAAATCCCGGCGCGTTGGAAAGATCGGTAATGATGTCTTCGGTCAACCCATCAGTGAAGGACTCGTGCTCGAGATCGCCACTCATGTTCACGAAAGGCAGAACCGCGATACTGCCTGCGGCGGGCGGCGGTATACTCTTAGCCTGTTCACTTTGACCAAGACTGGCGAGTGCTGTGAGATAGAGAGGATCAACGCGCAATCCACGATCTTTCTCCAATATGTTTGGTTCCTCTGACATCAACCCTGGCTCACTCTGGCATGCCGGCGAGGTGCAACTTTTCTTCAGGCATAGCGGAGGAACCTCTTAAGATGCTAGGATAACTCTAGGGCACCTGAGGCAAACGTCAATACCGATCAAATTTGCATTGTGGGACTAAATGATGGGCGGATTTCAAGACCTTATTGGTGTGTTCGTCACGTTAGTCGCCGCCTTCATTGGCTTTGGTGGTGTTATATACTCCCAAAGGGCCCTGGTCCGTATGACCCGTAACCAAGACGCAGCCAAGAATGAGCGAGAGCTACGGTCCTTTGAGAACGCGATGGTCGGCGAGCTGTCTGCACTTCAATTGAGTATTACAAATTCCCTTGAACTGCTTAATGCTCAGATTGGTATGGCGCAGCAAATGGCTACGATGGCTGTGGGTAAGAAGACCCAGCCCCGTATCACCTTCCATTTCGCTACTCCAGTTTTTGATAGTCACGTTTCAAGCATTGGCCTCCTGTCTCCGGATCTCTCCTTTAAAGTTTCAAGTTTGTATGGCCGCCTCAAGTCATACTCCCTCCAATCCCAGAACGATGTACCAGAGATGGAAGCCGGATTAGCTGCAAAGGTCATGGAATCGGTAAACGGCGGACTTATCGCTCTTCAGCAGGAATTGGAGGAGCTCAAGAGCTCCTTAAGGGCCGTTGCTAAATCCAACTGACGCATCTGTAATCATCAAACAATTGCCGCACTCGTTACCGCCACAACTTTCCTCGCATTACGGTGACACTCCTGGACTGCACATATTTGTCTCTTTCGCGCCGCCAGGCATATTGATCTTTGTTGACTGCCATTCATTGCCGCCATCCCGACAAGGTTTGCGACCGCCCGGCGCGGGGCCCGTTGCCTCCGGCAACTCCCGCGCGCTTGACGAGCGGCGAAGGTCCACCGGACCTTCGCAAAGAGCGCTCATCAAGCCCTCGCGAACTGCTTGTACTTGATGCGCTTCGGCATCACCGAATCCTCACCCAGTCTCCGCTTCTTGTCTTCCTCGTAATCCTGGAAGTTGCCTTCGAACCATTCCACATGGCTGTCTCCCTCGAAGGCCAGGATATGGGTGGCGAGGCGGTCGAGGAACATGCGGTCGTGGCTGATGATGACGGCGCAGCCGGCGAAATCTTCCAGTGCTTCCTCAAGCGCTGCCAGCGTTTCCGTGTCGAGGTCGTTGGTGGGTTCGTCGAGCAGCAGCACATTGGCGCCGGATTTCAGCATCTTGGCCAGATGCACCCGGTTGCGCTGGCCGCCTGAAAGCGTTCCCACCTTCTGCTGCTGGTCGGCGCCCTTGAAATTGAAGGCCCCCGTATAGGCGCGGGAATTCATTTCGCGCTTTCCCAGATAGAGCACGTCGTTGCCGCCGGAGATTTCCTGCCACACGGTTTTCTCCGGATTGAGCGTGTCGCGGCTTTGGTCAACATATCCCAACTGCACGCTTTCGCCGATC
>JANNUW010000088.1:0-1373 GCA_031414095.1 Hyphomicrobium sp.
CCGCACAGCACATCGATGTGGGTCGCCATATGCACCAGATGACCCGCATCAGGAACGAGGTCGCGCAGCGCATCCGCCGCCTTAAGGGCTTTGTGCGGAGTGGACGACATTTCCATCAGGTGAATGTACATGTGCAGCAGGCCCGGATGCCGCATGCCGCGCGGTTGCGCCATGGCGCGTTCAAGAATGGCGATCGCCTCCAACGTATCGGCTCCGGTTGCCGGTTTTCCGGTCTTGATATCCCAGAGCTGCCATGGCGTGCGGTTCATGATGGCCTCGGCGAACAGTGCCGCGATGTCGTGATCGTCCCGGTGCGCGTGGTAAACCTCGCGCATGGCTTTCGCATACTCATCATTCCAGATCGGCGTGACCTCGCCGGGATCATTTGAAGGGTAGCGCTGCGCCAAGGGTCGGATCAGCGCCTGCTCCATGGGGCTGGCGCCGTCCACAAGTTCGAGCGCCTGCCGGGCGGCCTCATGGGCCGTGTCCAGTGACCGCTTGAGGTCGATCGGGTCGAAGGCCTTCCATTGCTTGTTGTAGTTCGGGCCGGCAGCGTAGGAGACGCCCCAATATGCCATGGCGCAGGAGGGGTCATACTCCGCCACCTTGCGGAAACAGCGCACAGCCTCTTCATGGTTGTAGCCGTAGCACCAGATCAGGCCGCGATCGAACCACGCCTGAGCATCTGCTGACTTAGTCGTGACTGGCCTGCTGTACTGTCCGAGGTCATAATAGGCCGTCATCGAAACCTCCTTGGCTGGCATGAGATCTGAAGGGTGACCTTGCCTCACTGAGCTTGACCGCGCGGCGCGCGACCGTCTATGGCCTTAGTACGGCGACGCTATTTTTTGTCACCGTAAGTGAAATCATCGAACAGCGTGACACTGTCGGCCTTGGTCCACAGACCCACGCGGCCAGCATTCTTGAAGGTCCCGTCCTCGACCTCGAACAAGGTATTGCCGTTGTAGATGACTTTGGAACGTGTGCCGGCGAACTCCACCCGCAGCGTGTGCCATTGCCCCGCGGGCACCGCCACCTTGACGCCATAGCCGCCCTTGCGGCCAATGATGTCGAGTTTGGAACGGCGTCCATCGACCGTCTTGTAGAGAACGACGTTGTCCTCACGAGCATTGGCGCGCACCACATAATAGTTATTGGCATCCTGGACTCGCCACACCAGACCGGCAGCCCTGTCCTCGGCGCCCGCGATCGCCTTGAACTTCACCTCGACAAAGCCATCCATGATGCTGGTGACATCTTTGATGGCAAGCGGATACGTGGCCTTGCCGGATTGCCTCAGGACGTTCGCCTGCGACGGTGCGGTGGCGTCCTTCTCGACCGTCCATTTCGACTCGCCTCTGCCGGTCATGGTG
>JANNUW010000089.1:0-1664 GCA_031414095.1 Hyphomicrobium sp.
TAATGACGACCGCCGCAACCGGAAACGCCGGCCGTTCGGGAAGATAGAGCCGCGCCATGAGTTTAAGGATCGGCTCGCCAGCGTTCGCCGTGACATTGGCCGGGAAGCTAATGTCCTCGATCCGAGCTGCCTTGGCGCCGCAGACCGCAGCTGCTGCACACATAACAGCAAGGAACGCCAACGTGAGCCTGAACGTGAGCCTGAACGTGAGCCTGAACGTGAGGCTGAGCGTGTTATCGACGCAAACCGCGATCTGCCGTTTCATGCCTCATCGAGCCTAACTGTAAGCGGAACCTATAGACCCTTATTGGTTCCTAAGCGCTATCCGGTGTTTCCGTGTTGGAGAAAAAATCTGACCATTTCGCTGCTTGCATCTGGCCCGCGTTGTTCTGTGAAAGTGCCCACGATGCTCCCTCCGGACCATGCATGGCCAACGCCATGCAACAGCCAATGCTCAAAGAAAGATTTATCTGCCACGCCCAAATATTGTGTTTTTGTGTACGCCGCCCCAGCAATTGAGTTACCTGAAGTTATCACGCATTTCAGGTTCGTCGCAGTAGGTAGCGCCTGCCCAATTACCTGATCACCGTTGACTGGATTTACAGTCGAGTCCTGGTCTCCATGGAACACAATTGTTGGAATGTTAGTCCGACTACGATGATCTCTCTTGTTCGAAGCGCGTGGTGTTGCGCCATTTTTCATGGCGCGCAGCGCGGAGGCGGCATCCTTTGCAGCACCAAACGCGAGCCCTGAATGAACACCGACGGCCGTAAACAAATCTGGATATGTGGCACCCATAATCACAGCGGTCGCGCCGCCGGCAGATAATCCTGCGATATACACGCGATCCGGATTGACCGGATAGTTGATCATTATTTGCCTCGTCAATCCTGCGATTAAAGAAGGCTCGCCCAAATCGCGTTGTTGATCTGTTTCTTTGAACCAATTCCAGCATTTTAATGGGTTGGTGGATTGTTCCTGAGCTGGATAAGCAACGATGAATTGCTGCCGTTCTGCAATCTGGTTCATACGTGTGCCGGCCGCAAAGTCGTCGGGGCATTGCGTGCAGCCATGCAGCATTATTACTAGTGGCATTGGCTGCGCGACGACAATACTTGGCACATACACTTTGTATTTTCGACTTCCGGCAGCGTTGGCAAATTTATGTTCAGCGAACAGCCCTTTACCCAGTTCGCGCGACTGTCGCCGCTGCGAAACAAGCGACGACCCACTAAACGGCGACGAAGGGTTGGTCGCTTGATCCGCTGCCCGTTGCCGCGACGCTGAGCGCGCCATAAATGGTGACAAGGTTCGCAACATCGCCAACGCCTCCGGCAAGCGACCAGCACGGGTTAAACGCACCACCTCATTCATGTCGGCATCCACTGGTTTGCTCACGGCATCGACCTTTGTTTTGATACGGTTATCCATCGACCCATTGTGAAGAACGGGTCGGTGGCTCAGTGTCCATGTCGAAGATCAGCGGATGCGATCTCGCAGCGCGCGTTTGACGTCTTTGCTGGCTTGCAAGGCGCCCAGCACTTCGATCGAAGCAATCGTCGCGAGCGCCAATTCAGTTTAGACGTCAGGATCGATTATCGCGAGACCAAGTACTCGGATGTTGAAGGCTTCGCTAGCGGCGCGGGCCAGCTCTAATTCGCCCC
>JANNUW010000090.1:0-2748 GCA_031414095.1 Hyphomicrobium sp.
GGCCAAAGACAAAAGTTGGGCTCGCCGACGTGGCGTGTATTGGGGATTCAGCGCCCGCGATCACGTGAGCTGCCACCGCCGCCACCGTTGTTGGACGAAGGCTCGAGCGGCGTCATGCTCTCTAGGCCGCGCAAGAGCTGCTCTTCGGTCAAAACGTCGACCTGGGTATCGCTCGACTGATCGTCGCGACCCAGCGCCGGACCGCGCCGCTCGGACGCCAGCACAGGGGCGGCACCGGCTTCGGGCTCGTCGACTTCGACGTTCTTCTGGATCGAGTGAATGAGCGCCTCGCGCATGTCCTCGGGCGCAATCGAGCGCTCGGCAATTTCGCGCAGCGCGATCACCGGATTCTTGTCGTTATCAGGTTCGACCGCCATCGCCGCACCGTTTGTAATACCGCGCGCGCGGTGGGCCGCCAAAAGCACCAGCTCAAAGCGATTGGGAATTTTGTCGACACAATCTTCAACGGTTACTCGGGCCATACGGCAGCACCTCAAAGTTTGAATGGGCGAACAGCAATCGACCCGAGCGCCGCAGGTTTTAATCCAGCGGCACGGGTTTTTGCATAACAAACATCTCGTACGTTAATCATCGCATTATCCCTGAACAAATTCAAGGCCAAGTTCGGCCGCGGTCAGCACCTGATCATTAACCTATACTTTAGTCTCACTTTCCTCAGAGTACAAAAGTCTTATTTCAAGGCAAGCGGTGGTTGTCGAGACCGGAATTTTGCTATAGAAACGAGCAAGATACGGCGAGCAAAACATGCGACGCCACCCGAGTGTATGACGAACCGCAGTACCTCGGAGTTGTGACTTAATTTGCAACTTGGTTATCGCGGGACCAACGTCATTATCTGGCAGAACCAAGCCATTTTCAGAGGGCCCAATGCATTTTTATCAGTCAGAACGCGTAGCCCTTTTCATTGACGGAGCCAACCTCTACGCGACGTCGAAATCTCTCGGTTTCGACATCGATTACAAGAAGTTGCTGACTTTTTTCCGGCAGAAGGGCCAGCTCGTCCGGGCACTGTATTACACGGCACTTGCTGAAGAGCAGGAATACTCCTCGATCCGCCCCTTGATCGATTGGCTGGACTACAACGGCTACACAATGGTTACGAAGCCCACCAAAGAATTCACCGACGCCTTGGGCCGCCGCAAGGTCAAAGGCAACATGGACATCGAGTTGGCCGTCGACGCCATGCGTCTGGCTGATAACCTCGATCACATTGTGCTGTTTTCCGGCGACGGCGATTTCAAATCACTAGTCGCCGCTCTGCAGCAGAAGGGCAAGCGGGTCAGCGTCATCTCGACCTTGCAGACGCAGCCGCCAATGGTGTCGGACGACCTGCGCCGTCAGGCCGATCAGTTCATCGACATCGCCGACCTCGAGACCATGATCGGTCGCGATGCAGCGGGCGGCACGCGCACCAACGTCCAGCGCGATGCGCGCCCCGACGTTCGCGAACCACGCGGCGAAGCACGCGAACCGCGCAGCTTCACACCCCGCTCCGCTCCGCAATACGGTGCCCGCGACACAGCGCCAGCGTTCGCCGACGCTGACGATGGCGGCGACGACCTGTAAGCGGTCGCATTTGTAGTTTTGGCTCACACAAAGCGGTGGCGCGATGCCGCCGCTTTGTGCTTTTGGGTCAGTGATCGTGGTGGCGGATGGCCGGCAGGGTGATGATAGTGTCAGCAACTGCCGCAGCCGAGCCCGAGCCGCCGCACGACTGCACACGTTGTCCGCGGTTACATGCATTTCGCTCCGTCAACGCCGTCGCTGAGCCAAGTTGGTTCAACGCCCCCGTCCCGTCCTTCGGCGATCCCCGCGCACGGCTCTTGATCGTCGGCTTGGCGCCGGGCCTCAAAGGTGCCAATCGAACCGGCCGGCCCTTCACCGGCGATTACGCGGGCGAACTTTTATACGGCACGCTGCTGAAGTTCGGCTTTGCATTGGGGAATTATCGAGCTGATCCCGAGGACGGCCTCGAACTTTGCGGCGCGATGATCGCCAATGCGGTGCGCTGCGTGCCGCCGCAGAACAAACCGACGCCCGAAGAAATCAAGACGTGCCGGCCGTTTTTCATCGCGCGCTTGGGTGCCTTACCCGAACTTAAATGCCTGCTCGCGCTCGGCCGCATCGCTCACGATCAGACGTTGTCGGCGCTCAACTTACGCAAGGCCGACTTCCCATTCGCCCATGGTGCGCGCCACGATGTTTTGCCCGGGCTGGTGATGTTCGATAGCTTCCACTGCTCACGCTACAACACCAACACCGGCCGGCTGACGCCCGCCATGTTCGAGGACGTGTTCTCAGCCGTCCGCGAGCACCTCGGCGGCGCAAGCGCTGAATGCCCCTAATTTTTTGCGTCCCCCACGGGGCGGCGTGCGGATGCCAGGCGCGCTGATCCGGCATCACGTCCAGGCAATCAGGGACGCGGTCCCGGCTCAATGCACGCGTACCCGCGTGCTTGGCCGGGAACGCAGAGTTTTTGGGGTTGGCAGCAGCGCACCACGCGCACCCCCCAGTTCCTGCGTTCCCGGACGGGGCGGCGAACGCATGTGAGACGCGCCGGTCCGGGATCACGTCCAGGCAAATAGGGACGCGGTCCCGGCTCAATGCACGCTAACGCGTGCTTGGCCGGGAACGCAGAATTTTACAATTCTCAGCATTTGTACGTCGCACACCGCCCCCCAACTCCTGCGTCCCCGCACGGGGCGGCATAAGCCGCGCCGAGCCGGG
>JANNUW010000091.1:0-1128 GCA_031414095.1 Hyphomicrobium sp.
AGGAAAAAATCCCTTGAAGAACATGAGAGCCAACTCGCGCAGGCCCCGCCAGACCGCACGAATCAATCCGTGCGCTCCAATCCTTCGAGTGCTCCCTCGCAACGGCCAAACGGGGAAGCTTGCCGACTTGAGCCGAGCGAACTCGGAAGTTGGCAACGAACGAACCGAAACAATGAGAACGTCAAATCCTGATTATGGAGATCGCAGTATCTTCGCCGCGTTATTCGTCTTCGCGTTCGATCTTGACTTGGGGTCCACCGGCAGCCGACCGATAACTGCCAGTTTAGAAACTGTTAGCGGAGTAGGATCGGGGCTGCAGTGACAAATGTCACAGCTGGATCAGTCGCAGGCCGAGATCGAAGCCGGTCGCAATGTCGCGCTTATTCTCGGATGGCTTGTTCGACCATGCGGGCAAGCCGCTCGATATCCGGGATGACGAGTGCACCACCGTGGCGTTCCACGATGCCGAGCTTGGCAAGTCGGGTGAGTTCTCGCGAAACCGCTTCGCGATGCGTGCTGATGCTGCTCGCGATGTCCGCATGCGTTGGTAACTTCGGTATTTTTACTGATGTGCCGATGGCTTGATTATCGCGTGCCAGGCGCAGTAGCTCGGCATGGATTCGGTTCTGAACGGTCAGGGTGCTGAATTCATATACCCTCATCGAAAGGGCTCTGTTCATCTTGGTGAGGTGGACCAGCACCGCTCGGGTGACCGCGGGCTCGGCAAGTATAAGTTTCCAGAATGCGTCGCAGCTCATTTGTGCAATGACGGATGATTCGACCGCCTCAATGCTTGCGGAGCGCAACTCTCCGTCGATCGCCGAAAATTCACCGAACATCTGGCCGGCCCCGAGATCGCGGAACGCCACCACTGTTCCCGAGGCCGAATAAATTACGGCACGCACCCGTCCTTTCGCTACAAAGAATACATCGCGCGACTTGTCGTGATAACCGACGATCTCGCCGGGCGGCTCAAACCGGTGCCAGCTGCAATTACTTTCTAAGCGGTGGCGCACGTCATCGGGTAAGTCTTGAAGAGCGACCACGCCCTGCAGCGTCTTTGCGCTGGTGTCGAGCGATTTACCAGCGCGGTACCGGGACATCCTGTCTTTCGCTCTCGATCATACA
>JANNUW010000092.1:0-1932 GCA_031414095.1 Hyphomicrobium sp.
CAGACCGCCGCTTTCAGCGACGACTTTCTTGGGCGGTGCCGGCGTGAAGTCTCCCGCGAGGTGGCGATTCAAATCAGTTTTGATCTCTTTGGTGCGCTGGTCGGAGCAATATTTTGGATCGGCCGCCGTGGCTTTGATGACGCCGTTATAAGAGACATCGTAGATCTGTTCGATGCGGGGCATTTGACCCGCACTTGCAGCGGCTTCGCTTGCGAGGAAACTGGCGCGCAGTTTTTGCGCATCGAAGTTATAGCCGCACTTCACCGCGCGGGCCGAGACGGTGCCCACTTGAAAAGCCCGCGTTGTCGGATCGCCGGTCGCGACCGGGCTGACGTCGGCAGCACTTTGCACCGCGTTCGCGCCCGATGGCGCCGAACCGCCGCCAAGTATCGAGCCCGTCGATAGGCTTGATCCGGCAGAGCAGCCCGCGAGCGCAAGGCTGCCCACGATGAGAGCGAGGTTAGACGGCTTCATTGCAGTCTCCAATTTAGTCACGCAAGCCAGCTTTGCCGCGAATCGCTTCGCGGGTCAATCCACAGCCCTCACTTCCCCCTGCATAACGCTGAGCCCGTGATACAACGCTCAGAGCGTGTTGGCACCATGGCGGGGCGATGCCGCCGTATCCTTGCGTCGACCGTTGAGGTTAACGCATTAAGCTGCGCATGGCCCGGTCGAGTCCATCCAACGTCATTTCGAACATGCGGCCCTCAAACAAGCGCTCGACGAGTCCAACGGACGGCGACCAGTCCCACTGATCCTTGGCCACCGGATTGAGCCATACGCTGTGCGGATAAATCGCCGTCACACGCGACAGCCACGTGGAGCCTGCTTCCGGGTTCATGTGCTCGACCGACCCGCCGGCGCGCGTGATCTCGTACGGGCTCATGGTCGCGTCGCCGACGAAAATGACCTTGTAGTCGGCCGGGTATTTATGCAGCACGTCCCAGGTCGCGGTGGTGTCGGTCCAGCGCCGCGCGTTGTCGCGCCAGACATTTTCATAGAGGCAGTTGTGAAAATAAAAGAACTCAAGATGCTTGAATTCCGCGCGCGCCGCCGAAAACAACTCCTGAGCGTCTTTGATGTGCCAATCCATGGAGCCGCCGGCGTCGAAGAACATCAGAACTTTGACAGTGTTTCGCCGTTCGGGGCGCATTGTGATATCGAGGTAGCCGCGATGCGCGGTGCCTCGAACGGTCCTGTCGAGATCGAGTTCGTCGGCCGCGCCCTGGCGGGCAAATTTCCGCAACCGTCTGAGCGCCACCTTGATGTTGCGGGTGCCGAGTTCCTGATCGCCGGCCAGATCCTTGAATTCGCGCTTGTCCCACACCTTGATGGCGCGGCGGTGACGGCTCTCCTTTTGTCCGATGCGAACACCGGCCGGATTGTAGCCGTAAGCGCCGAACGGCGAGGTGCCGCCGGTGCCGACCCATTTGTTGCCGCCCTGGTGGCGTTCTTTTTGCTCGGCCAAGCGCTTGGCGAGTTCCTCCATGATCTTGTCCCAGTCGCCGAGCGCCTGGATTTTTTCCATTTCTTCAGGCGACAGGTAAAGCTCCGACATGGCGCGCAGCCAGTCCTCGGGGATCTCGGCTGTGCCGGCCTCCGACATCAATTCGAGGCCTTTGAAAACGTGCCCGAAAACCTGATCGAAGCGATCGAGGTGGCGCTCGTCCTTCACCAGCGATGCGCGCGCCAGATAATAGAAGTCCTCGACCTGACCGTCAGCGCAACCGCTGGCCATCGCCTGCAGCAGCGTGAGGTATTCCTTCAAGGTGACTGGCACCTTGGCCGAACGCAGTTCGTTGAAGAAGGTATTGAACATGGGCCCGATATACCAAACCTACCGGCGGGTTGCCCAGCTCAATAAGGCGGGCGCGCGCGGGCGAGGCGGGTAGCCAAGAGGTGCAATACGCTTCGCTATTGCACCCTACGGCT
>JANNUW010000093.1:0-6231 GCA_031414095.1 Hyphomicrobium sp.
GTGACCAACTGGACGCATCGCAATGCGCTCGGCCGCGTTGTCATTAAGGTCGGCGTGCCCTACGATAGCGATCCCGACCGCGTGCGCGCAATCCTGCAAAAAGTGGCGCAAGACTGCACGCTGATCATGCAGCACCCAGCGCCGTCGGTCGGGTTTGACGATTTCGGGCCGGAGGCATTGCAGTTCTCGCTGCGTGCCGTCATTCCCGACGTCAGCCGCTCAGGCGCAGTGCAAACGGACCTACGCACGCGCATCTTGAAAGCGTTTCGAATCGAGGGCATCGACATGTCGCCCAACCCCGCGCACGACATTTATCTGCGCGACCTCGACGGGATCAAAGCCATCCTCGCCCGCGTCATGCAAGAGCGCATGGCGAGTGCGGCCGAGGCCAGCGCGGCCCCGGCGCGGCCCGACGACACCCCCGCAAACTCGAACGGACCTGCTCCCATGGCCTCGGCCGCGGCCAAGCCGGATTGAGGATTACCTCCTGTGTCTTTCTCAACACAACCTCCCTTGGTAAACGCCCGTCATGCGTTGCCGGGCGCGGGTCCGGCAGACTAATATCGCCTCAGTTGAATATGTTATTCCGTTTGCGGAGCGTGGGGGATGTTGATGCGTTCGATGCTGAAGCGCGGGGTCGTGGCCGCGGCCGCGAGATCCGTATTAGCACTCACTTGCGGCCTGATTTGCGCGCTGACTTTGGCCCTCGGCAATCCTGCCCGCGCCGACGCTATCTCCGACAATCTCAACGTCATCCGCATGAGCCCGCCGCTCGCGTACTACACGCCGGGCACCATCGCGCGCGGCTATCTCGATCGCCGCACCTTTGAGCGAACCGGCGAAAAACTTCTCAAAGTCAACGTCGTTCGCTGCCGCGCAAAGTTTGACCAAGACGGCTTTGAACAGAATTTGGAGGGCGCTGCCTTCGCAACCCAGAGCGACACGTCGTTCGGGTTGTCAGCCGGCTGGGCGAGCCTGCTCAATGCGTCGTTCAAGGGCTCATTCGTCGATAGCGTCAGTCTTGCCTTCACCGGCACCATTTACGAGTACGATGAAGCCAAACTGAACGCTCTTCGCAAAAAGTGCCTTGGCTCCACCAACCCGAAGGGCGATCAGGGCAAATTCCAATTTCAGATCGTACGTCTGGCGGTCGGAAAATTCGAATACAAAATCAATTTTAAGAATGAGATTGGGGCGTCGTTGAAGGCCAACATCACGCAGAAGTTTGCAGGCGAGTTGGGCTTCAACGGCTCCATCGATCGCGGCGGCGCGGTCACCCTTCCCCACGGCGCTATGGCTTTCCCGTTGTGGCGCGAAGACTGGTAATGAAAAAGGCCGTCCCCTGTCGGGGACGGCCTTTGTTCCCGACACTAACAGTCGGCTTCAAGTTTTCTCGGCCGGTAGGATCTCGATGGTGCGGGGCGTAACAGGCCGGCCCATAATCAAGCGAACCGGAATCAGGCGCGACAGCCGCGTCGACAACACCCGCCAGTAGACGAAGTTGTTGAACGTCGAGCCTTCGAATACGGCGATGCCCGTGGCAGCCAGGAACGGCAGGCTCTGTAAAACGAGTACGGCCGCGAATACGTTGTGCTCTCGAACGCCCGCATCATTGAACCAAACGATCGCGATGGCACCCACCATCAGTGCGCCGCCGATGATGGCTTCCCAGAATGCCTGGAACGTGACAGCAACCCGCGAAGCGCCACCGCCCTTGGCGGTCACGTTGAACGGCAAGTTGTCTTTGATCAGCCCCGTCGCCACGGCGCTGGCTATGGTCCATTGCACCGACATCGCGCTGATCATGGCGCCGGCCATGACGCGCGCGGGCATCGGGCACCGCAAACGATAGAGCGCCACGAAATGCAGCAGCGACACAGCAAAGCTGGCGATGATGGGACCCGTCAGAACCTTATCAGGCACGGCGACGCCGAAGAACAGGATCAGCGGCACGCACACCAAGTTCATGATCGCCATAGCAACGCCTAGCGTCTCGGCGCCGAGCCAGCTGATCCAGCCGGTTGTGAATTCGCGCTTTTGCTCGGCATTCAGTTTGCTTTGCCCAGGTAGCAAGCGATACCAATGCTTTTTGATAATCTGCAATCCGCCATAAGCCCACCGATGGCGCTGCTTCTTGAAGGATTCGTAAGTGTCGGGCAACAGGCCGTGGCCGTAGCGCTGGCGCGTATACTGCGCGTGCCAACCCTGCTCGAGCAGCGACAAGCCCAGGTCAGTATCTTCACAGATGGTGTCGCTCGACCAGCCGCCGGCGGCGTCGAGCGCAGCCCGGCGCACCAAGCACATCGTGCCGTGGACGATAATGGCGTTGGTCTCGTTGCGCTGGACCATGCCGATGTCGAAGAAGCCGGCGTATTCCCCATTCATGGCTTCATGCAAGGGACTGCGGTCGCCATCGCGATGATCCTGCGGGGCTTGGACGAGGCCGATGCGCTGATCAGCGAACGCGGGAACGAGATCGCTGAGCCAGGTCGAGCCCACGACATAGTCGGCATCGAGCACGCCGATAATTTCAGCATCATCGGCCGTGTGGTCGAGGGCGAGGCGCAGAGCACCGGCTTTGAAGCCCTTAAGATTGTCGGCCCGCAAAAACTTGAACCGGCTTCCAAGTTGCGCGCAATACTCTTCGATGGGACGCCAATGCGCGGGGTCGGGTGTGTTGTTGATAATGACCACACACTCGACATTCGGATAGGCAAGTCGCGCCACGGAATCGAGCGTACGCTTGAGCATGTCGGGGTTTTCGCGATAGGCCGGTATGTGCAGTGAGACCTTGGGCTGATAGCCCGTGGACGCAGCCAACGGTCTGTCCAGCAGTCGCTGCGGACCCCGGCCGAAAGCAACCGCTGCAATTTCTTCGATCCGCGCGAGCACAATCAAGACTAACGGCACGAGCATGAGCACGCCGATGCCAAAGGCAATGGCGGCGCCGGGTACGAAGTAGTGCCCTTCCCAGTAAGCAGCAACGCTCGCAAGCCAAGCACCAGACATGTTGGCGGCGGCCGCCAGGAATGCGGCTTGCCCGATAGTTGCTCCGCGGACGGCCATAACTGGAAGCGAAAAAAGGAGACCGAGCGCAAGGGCTAAGCCCGCCAATCGCCAATGATCGGCACTGAAGATCGGGCCCGCCCAGCTAAACTTCGGCTCGCGCGAGGCGTCGAGCAAACCCCAATAAGGACCAACGCTGCCTTCGAACGCCTTCCATGGCTGATCGATGGCTTCGATGATATTGTAATCGAGCCCAAGCGATTGAGCTGTCGAGACGAAGTTTCTAATGACTTCGGCCTGTTCGAACTTGCCGGGCTGGGCAAACTTGTTGTTGTAGCCTGCACTCGGCCAGCCGAACTCGGCGATGACTATTCGTTTGCCAGGGTAGGCGGTGCGCAGCCGGTTGTAGATCGAAACCGCATGATCGACCGCGTCCGTTGTCGCAAACCCTTCCCAGTAAGGCAGGATATGGACGGCGAGGAAGTCGACCGCCGACACCAGTTCTGGATGCTCGAGCCACACGTTCCAGACTTCACCCGTCGACACCGGTAGCGTAGTGCCGCGCTTTACGCGACGGATCATCGCGATGAGATCGTCGGCGGTCTGATCACGCCGTAAAATGGTTTCGTTGCCGACCACCAGTGCGTTGATGTTGCCGTTCTTCTTGGCGAGGTCCAGAACGGACGCGATCTCGCGTTCATTGCGGTCGGCATCTTTATCGATCCAGGCGCCGATGGTCGCCTTTAGCCCAAACTCGGAGGCGATGCCGGCAACCTGCTCGGCGCCGTCGGTCGATGAATAGGTCCGCACGGCGCGCGTCAAGGGTGCCAGTATCGCCAAATCGGAGCGGATTTGTTCGGCCTGCGCGATGCTGCCGTCCTGCGCGTCAGCCGATCGGTCGAAGGGCGCGTAGGACACACTCGCCAACGAACCCTCGACGCCAGGCGCGACGGCTTCGCCGCGAAGCACAGCCCACAAACCGGCATGAAGGCACATGGCACACAGAACCATTGCTGCGAGTGAGCGCATGGCAGGATCCAATTGTTAATGATGTGAGTGAGTTGCGAGTGGAACCGGGCCAACGGTTCTAAGGTCAGAGCCTCGAAGTTTGATGCAGTGCAACATAACGCATTCGATGGTTCTCTTCAATCGTCTTCGTGTGTCGAATTGTAGGCCGAAGAATGGTCGCGTTAAGTGAAGTGCGAATAGGCCATTCAGTGTTGCTCCAACGCTTCAATTCAGTGCTCCAACGTTCGTATGCGTAATAAAGTTCCTGACAACTCCGACGCTCCGGCGCGGGTGGGCTAGGGATTTTGCGGCTCAGCTGCTCCGCCGGCGGCCATCGCCGGAGCGGCGGCTGGCTCGAGCTGTGGATTGATCCAGCATGCATGAACGCGCAGATTTAAGGCTTCGGGAGCCTTCGGATCGAGTTCGCCCTGCTTTACAACGCATCTGAACGTCGCTTGGACGTGCGGCGCCGGACATCCAAACCGCTCATAAAGGTCGCGGTGACGCTGAGCCGTATCGAGATCATCGCGCCATAACAGCCCCACGATCCGCCGGCCCGTCCATACACACTCCGGTTGCCCGGCGGGGCCCTCGATCAGCTTACCGGCCTCTGCGATCTCATCCATCTTACGAGCCGCTTCCTTGGCCTGCTCGGCCGCCGGCTTTTTTTCTTCGGTTGCCTCACCGGCTTGGGCAAGCTGAGGCGACAAGGTATCGCACAGGAAAAAACCTAAAACTGCGAGCGCCGGCATAAGGACCAGAGCGCGGCGGGGCAGCAGATCTGAAATAGACTTTCCAATCATCGGCGAACCACTTCTGAATGAGCGCTAAAACCTGCGCGGACACCGGTCGCATGGCGACATGACACAGATAGCTACCGCGGCTCTCGGATTGAAGTGCGAATAGGACATGAATACGACAGAGCCGTGCCACCTGCACGGGGCAGAGTCTCAAAGGGCAGTATGACGCATGTGTTTCAGCTCAGCTCATCAAGCGATCGAGAACTCCATTGCCGGTATTTAGTTTCTCGATGGCGCAGCGCACGTTCTTGCTCGGTGCGGCAACAATAGTGGGCGTCTGGGCCTGGCTCGGCGCAAGCGTGCCAATGCCGCCCGCGCCATTGAGTGCGGACGGAAAATTCGATTGCTTGTCCTACACGCCGTTTCAAGCCACCGGCAGTCCGTTCGATGCGAAGGCCCCGATCGACAAACCGGCCATTGCAGCCGACATCGAACGCTTGGCCCCCGTCACGAAGTGCCTACGCACATATTCAGCCATCGGTCATGGCATTGATGCTGTGGCAGCGAACGCCGCCCGGCTTGGTCTGACAGTGCTGCAAGGCGCATGGATCTCGCGCGACGCCACCCAAAACGAGGCCGAACTGCGCGCGGCCGCGAAAATTGCCAACGACAATCCCGGCACCGTGACCGCCATAGTCGCCGGCAACGAGGTTCTCCTGCGCCAAGAACAAACACCAGCCGCTCTCGTCGCCCTCATCGAACGTGCCAAAGAGCTGTCGGGTCTGCCCGTAACCTATGCCGATGTCTGGGAATTCTGGCTCCGGTATCCCGAGGTCGCCAAGGCCGTCGACTTCATCACCATCCACATCCTGCCGTTTTGGGAAGACGAACCAGTCTCGGCCGCCGGCGCGAGCCGTCACGTCGCGGGGATCTACGCCCGCATGAGTGCGGCTTTTCCAGGCCGGCGTATCATCATCGGCGAAGTCGGCTGGCCCAGCGCCGGGCGCATGCGCGATGCAGCGCTGCCCTCACCAGTCAATCAGGCGCGCGTGTTGCATGATGTTGTCGCCATGACACGGGCCAGGAACATCACGGCTAATGTGATCGAGGCGTTCGACCAGCCGTGGAAACGCCGCCTGGAAGGCACGGTCGGGGGCCACTGGGGCCTCTATGATGCCGTTACGCGCGCGCCAAAATTCACCTGGGGCAAGCCGGTTTCCAATCATCCCGCCTGGATTGCACAGGCCTTTTGTGGCGTGACGCTTGCGGGTCTTGTCATTTGGTTGAGTGCGGGCGCCGCGCGGCGCCGCCCCATCGGACGTGGCCCCCTTTCAACAAGCGGCTGGATGCAAGCCGGTTTCATCGCGACTGCAGGCGCGATCTTCGCGGGCTTAGCTTTCGAAACATTGTTGGCTGGTGCCCACGGAGCAACGGGCGTCGCGCGAGCTATTATGCTTGGCGTCGTTGCTTTTGGAGC
>JANNUW010000094.1:0-2563 GCA_031414095.1 Hyphomicrobium sp.
GGGCTTGTCCCACGGCTGTCCGGTTTAGATTTGTGGCCCAGACGGCAGGTGTTTGCATGACAACGAGAAAAGACGCTTGCGATTTTAGCGGGACACGAAGCGGGCAAAGTTTTCGCGAGACCGAGTCACCTCTCCCTCAGCGTCATGGCCGCGTCGCGCAGCGATCGCGCGTCAGCGCGACAGGCGGCCACCCACGACAAGCCTCAATGGGCACGGTTTTGCTGATAGTAACGCCCGTTGCAGCAATTATCTTCGAGCCTCGACAGCGGCCCTGGCGGACACTTGTCGTGGGTGGCCGCCTTCGCGGCCATGACGGTAATTGGGGAGGAGCGTTGTCAACCGGACAGCAGTGGGCTTGGCCCGAGGACGACGCCTTGGGCGGGCGCAGTACGAGAACCAACTTCAGCAGTGCCCTTCTCTCGAGACAAATATGACCGCCGAAACCGCAAAACAATTTGAGGCCCTCGAGGCGCAGGCAACCGGCATCGTGCAGGTGTTCACGAGTGCGGGCTTCGAAGCCGTGTCACCGGCCATGATCCAGCCCGCCGGCGTGTTCCTCGACGTGATCGGCGAAGCCTTGCGCGCGCGCACGTACGTGTTCACTGATCCCGACGGCGACGAGTTGTGCCTGCGCCCTGACTTGACCGTGCCGACCTGCCGGCTTCACTTGGAGCGTCGCGCTCAGATTCCAGCACGTTATTGCTACAACGGAGCCGCTTTCCGCTTCCAGCCTCAAGGCGCAGACACCGCCCACCCGCGCGAGTTCCGCCAAGCCGGTATCGAGTGCATCGGCGACAGCGATCTCGAACAGGCCGAGGCCGATACGGTCGCCACTATCATGGCCGCGCTCAAGGCATCGGGCTTGAGTAATATGCGGCTCCGCTTCGGCGATCTGGGCATGTTCCGCTCGCTCCTGCGCTCAGTCGATATCCCCGAGCGCTGGCGGCAGCGCTTACGCCATCATTTCTGGCGGCCCGATGCCTTTCGTGCGGAGTTGCAGCGTCTGTCGCGCGCGCCATCCGGCCTGTTGGACAACATTCCCCAGGCCCTGCAGACAGCGCTCGATCCCTCGGACGCAGCGGCATCCGAAGCGGCGGTGCAAGCCTATCTCGACAGCGAAGGTCTCGACATCGTGGGCGTGCGCTCCATCAGCGAGATTACCGCCAATCTCATGGACAAAGTCGCCGACGGGCGCGCCGACCCGCTGTCGCCGCTAACGGCCAGGATCATCGAACGCTACATCGCCTTGAGGGGCCCCGCCGAGACGGCCGCGACAGAGATCAAAGAATTGGCGCGCGAGGAAGGCGTCGACATCGCCGATGCGCTGCAAGCCTATCAGCGCCGCCTCGGTTTGTTGCAGCGCGCGGGCGTCGAAACGTCCACCGCTGAGTTTTCCGCCGAGTTCGGCCGCTCACTTGCCTACTACACGGGCTTTGTCTTTGAGGTCTTCGTGCCTCTGTCCAGCGCTCTCAGTCCAATTGCCGGCGGCGGGCGCTACGACAGTCTGATGAAGGCCGTCGGAGCGCCCGACGACGTGGCAGCGGTGGGTGCCGCCATCCACACCGAACGGCTTTTGTCGGCGGTCACGGGAGATCGCTCATGAACGGAACACCAACCCCAAACGATCGACTCGTGTTTGCCGTGCCCTCCAAGGGCCGTCTGATGGAGCAGACCACCGAGGCCCTGAGCAAGGCCGGATTGCAATTGCGCAAGACCGGTCACGAGCGCGGTTATCGCGGCGAGATCGCAGGTCTCGATATGGTCGACGTCGCCTTTGTTTCGGCGAGCGAAATCGCCTGGTACTTGAAAACCGGCCGCGCCCATTTGGGTGTCACGGGCGAAGACCTCGTGCGCGAACAGATGACCGACGCCGAAGCGCGCGTCGAGTTCATCCACAAGCTCGGCTTTGGCCACGCCGATGTGGTTGTCGCCGTTCCCGCGAGCTGGCTCGACGTACGCACGATGGCTGATCTCGACCATATTGCGGGCTCGTTCCGGCGCGAGCACGGGCGCTGGGTGCGCGTCGCCACCAAGTATCTCAGTTTGACGCGCCAGTTCTTCGCCCTCAAAGGCGTCTCGGATTATCGCATCGTCGAAAGCCTGGGCGCCACCGAAGGCACGCCGGCCGCCGGCAGCGCCGACCTGATCGTCGACATCACATCGACGGGCGAAACCCTTGTCGCCAACGGCTTGCGCATTCTCGACGATGGCGTCATCTTGCGGTCGCAAGCAAATCTGGTTGCCTCGAATCTGGCGCCGTGGGCGACGCCTCAGCGCGAAGCCCGCCGCATTATTTCATCGGCACTGCGCGGCGCCGCTCTTTAGTACTGGCTTTGTTTGGGGAGCATCGCGCAAGCACGATGTTTGAAGGCTTCAAACGCATCGCTGTTGAAAACGGGGCGACAACGCTCGATTGCCTGATCGGTGGGTCGGGGCCGGGCCTTTTGCTGCTGCACGGATTTCCGCAAACCAAAGCGCTGTGGGGTTACGCGGCGCCGATGCTGGCTAGAAATTTTAGCGTCGTGTGCATGGATCTGCGCGGCTACGGCGACAGCTCGAAGCC
>JANNUW010000095.1:0-3842 GCA_031414095.1 Hyphomicrobium sp.
CAATACCAATAGAGGAAAATGCCGGCAGTTCAGTTCTCGGGGTATTTGCCATGGGATGCTGCTCCTATTGTTAACAGGTACAGTCTTAGCTGACTAACCTGCTGGCTTTGAGGCAACAGCCGGTCCATCCCATTAGCAGACTCCATTTATTTTAGGCCGCATCAATGTGACAGGCAGTTTTGACGGCATCTGACAGCTTTTTCTGCATTTTTGACGCTTGGCTCACGACGATCTGGCGGCGCCTTGATGGCCGATGGCTAGGTTAAGTCATGTCAAAGGCAAAACGGGTGGGCCGGATGCCAAGACAGCAACCAAGGGACAAACGTTATGACAACTCTTCATTCATCGATCTCAACCTTTACATCGTTACTCAGTGCCGTCATCTCCAGGATCAACCACACAATGAACCAATATTTTGCGGCTAAAGCCCGGAAGGCGTTTTTGGCTAAGGATATTAAGCTGCTATTGGCGCTCGATCCTCATATGCTGAATGACATCGGAATGAAGGGCTTCAATCGGCTATCACCTGCCCAGCAGGAGAGCGTCCTTCTCGACACTATCAAACATGCCTGGAGAATTTAATGGTTCGAGCAAGAGGTCGGAACAATTAAAGGAACAAGCCAATGGAACTCATGAACTTCTACATCAGCGCTTATGGTGTGTTTTCCAAACCTGCAAACGGAAATTGCAGACTAGACGAGGTATTTGATGACCGGCCTGATTGGGAGGCGGCTCAGCCCGTCGCTCGGGGGACGGCTGGAGCCCACTTTATCTCTAATTTTGCTGCATTCCTGTGGACAGGGTTGGTCTACTTTGCCCGTTAGCGCGAGCTCAATTGTCGAGGCCCGCCTTGCGCAACCCCTCACCGAAAAAGTCCATTGTCGACGGGTCGACGAACGCAGTTGTCGTGACAAAAGCTTTGAAGGTGACATCGGGCTTCGCTGCCAGCATGAGGTCTAAATGTCGCCGGGCCTCGGCAAGGTTTCCAAGAATTGCGTGGGCCGCCGCAAGATAAGCATAGGCGCGGTAAGTATATACCGAACCGTTGTCTAAGGCGTGTATTGCTTCCTCGAAACGTTTGGAAAAGAACAATACTTTGCCTTTGGTGTAACGAATCCAAGGCGGTGGATAGGGGTCACGTTGCAAGGCCTCATCGATTATAGCGAGCGCTTCGGCGTTGCGACCCATATGCAGGACAAGATTGGCATAGTCGGCGCTGATATTGACTTCAAGCGGGTTGAGCTCAGCGGCGCGTCGCAGATGAAACTCGGAACGATCAAAATTGCGCATATAGTTCAACGCTGTGCCGGTGGCGTGGTGGGCCATTGCTTCGTTGGGGTCGAGTTCCAAAGCCCGTTCGCCGCTGGCCAGCGCCCGGACCGCGAACGAGTGGTCGGCGAGGTACCAAAATTTTCCCATCAGTCCGATTCCTCGCCAGGCATGGGCAAGCGCGAAGTCCGGATCAAGCTCAACTGCTTTGGTGAAAAACGGTTCGGAAGCCTCCTCTCGGCCTAGATTGCACAAGTCCCTCCCCTTAAGGAAATAGTCATACGCCGACCAGTTTTCGGTGGGTTTGCGGCGGATTGCCGACACGCCAGCTGAGACAAGCCGTCCGCCCAGTGCCGTGACAATGCGCGCTACCACCTCGTCCTGCACCGCAAAAATGTCGGTTGCGGCGCGGTCATAGCGTTCGCCCCACAACAGGTTTTCCGTTTCGGCTTCCAAAAGTTGACAAGATATGCTCAGCCGATTGTTGCCAGCGCGGACAGTTCCTTTCACAACGTAGCGCGCACCCAGCGCGCGACCCGCTGCACCGCTATCGATACGGTTACCATGAAATCTGAACGCCGCCGTCCGCGCCGCAACCTTCAACTCGTGAAAGCGCGAAAGCTGGATGATAATGTCTTCGGTGATGCCATCGCTTAAATATTGCTGGCTTGGATCGCCTCCGATATTGGCGAAAGGCAGTACGGCAATCGACGGTTTCTCATGAAGATTCGCATCTGAGAGCGGTGTCACAGTTTTGGGCGATGCGAATTGGGATGCCATCGAAACCGCAAGCCCATCCGTCGTCAAGCGCAGGCGGAGCTGTTCGATTTCTTGACTAGGTTGAACATTGAGTTCGGATTTCAAGAGGTCCCGGCATGCAGAATAGTGCTGAAGCGCCATGCTGCGTTCACCGCTATCCGCATAAGCTTTCATAAGAGAAAGATGCGACGCCTCTCGGAGCGGATCGAGAGCAAGCAGGCGCTTTGCCAGTGCTACCTGTTCAACGGGTGGTTCGAGCTGCAACAGTCTATTGAATATCGAGGTCATCAAATCGCGAATTCGGCTTCGTTCGCTCGCGAGCCATTCCTCGAATACAGGGTCGTTCACTAAAGTTTCGGCAAGCAATTCGCCTTGATAGAAATTTACGGCTCGGCGAAGCGACTGCACATCGGTTGCGCGTGACAGTCTGAGAACTGACAAAGCATCGATCTCTAAGGCGTCGCGTGCGAGTTCCACCCGGTAGTCATCGGCTACAAGCACGTTTGGGCCGACCGCCGCTAGCTCTTTCCGAAGCACGGTCAATGTCTGGCGAAGACTGCTGCGGGCCTGATCTTCCCCACGATCACTCCAGAGTAGTGTGGCCAGACGCTCCCTGCTCACCCCGCCGGAGGGAGAAAGCGCCAGGATCGCCAACAGCGCACGGCTCTTTCTGGCCTGAATTGCAATTTCCTGGCCCGTATCGTCGAGCGCCTTGAAGCCGCCTAGCAACTGAAGTTGAAGAACTGCCATGATACTCGCGTTTCGGAGTTGGAATTCGCAACTTGCCCTGTTTTATCAAGAGTTGCAAACCGATCGCAAAATTCGGTCACGTGGCCCATCGCGTCAGATTGCTCGGGTGAGCAATTCTTCTTTTGGGGGGCAAACGAACCAACTGGGGCCGACTGAGCATGGAAATGTAACGTTCGTTCGCGTTACTTCACGGGCAGCGCTAGCCACTTGTCCCATTGAATATCACGGCCGGGAAAGGCCACTTCATGGAATGGCCAGTCGCTTTTGAGCCAGGTTCGGAATGCCTCTCCGATACGTTCTTCAAGCCCGTCGGATAGCCGGTCTCCGCGTCCCCAATAGGCGGCCATCACATCGTACCCCTGTCGGTCACTGGGATAGATATAGCAGCAGCCCAAGCATTGGCCTTCCTCAGGATCCATCACAGTGTAGGCGAAGGAATGACGGCTCGTGAATTCACGCTGGTGCCATCCGAGATCAATCAGGCTTTCCGTCAACGTCAGACCTTCGGGCCATTTACTGCCCGGCGCCATGACCTTGGGTCGCGTTCCGCGGGAGGCCATTACAGCATCGTAGTCCTTGACCACGTCGTGGATTGTAAGCATCCGTAGATTGAAGCCCTCGCCTTCCAAGCGCTGGGGTACCACAAACTCCTTTGGAACGATGGGCCGCGAATACATGGCTGACCTCCCGTTGCTTGTGGTCATTACAAGAGAATGAAGGGCTTCTTGATATGCAGATTGGCGCAAGAGCACATCAATGACAAGACCGACCTTGGCCATTTCGGGGGCCACGACTCAAAGCCCGCGGCTTCATTACGCTCCACGCACAAGCGACGCCAAATCGGGAGGAGTTGGTTTTGGTGCGGTGTTTATGAGTACCGAAGACCAATAGCAAAGTCGTGAGGTCCGCTTTAGACCAATAGCAAAGTCGTGAGGTCCGCTTTTGATGCTGTGGACGGCTCCTCCACATGGCGTGCAAGCATCATAGGATCGGTTGCCGATGAGGTGACCATGATTCGGAGGAGCTAGACATGCAAGCAGTTACAACGATTGGTCTCGACATTG
>JANNUW010000096.1:0-2482 GCA_031414095.1 Hyphomicrobium sp.
CTGCTTACCTCTGGCTTCACGGCGCAGTCCGCACGAGCGCCGCTATGCGACCGCGAACCTCGTCAGGCTGCGCGTCTACCGCGGACAACAGTGTGCGCAGCGAGCGCCGAACCGCGTAGAGCTGATCCAACAGGGAGAGCACCACGGACATACTGTCCTCCTCGATCCGCAGCTCATAGTGAAGCTCGCAAATCAGACGAACGCGGGCGATGTCCGATTGGTCGAACCGCAAGCTGTTGGCGTCCTGGTCGGGTAGAACCCAGCCGAGATCGATCCAGCGTTGAAGTACGTCCGCCTCCAATGCTCCGATCATTTCGATAAGCTCGCTCTCGCCGATCATGACTGCGCCTCCTGCCGCTTGCGGGGATCGTAGGGATGCTTGGCTTCCCACTCCGTGATGCACCTAACCAGGTCATCGTCGGGCTGATCGGGGAGGACAATCAGCAGCTCGACGAGATGATCTCCGCTTTTGTCCTTCGACGGCACCCCTTTGCCGCGGAGCCGGAGGATCGTGCCGGTATTGGAACCTTTCGGGATTGTAAGCTCGACAGCACCCGAAACGGTGTCGACCCGCACCTTGGCCCCTGCCAGCGCCTCACCAGCGGTCACCGCGAGCGTCGAGCGGATGCTGCTACCCTCGCGGCGGAATCTCGGATGTGATCCGACATGAACCTCCACCAGCGCGTCGCCCTGGTCAGCCCCGCCAAAACCGGGTTGGCCCTGCCCCCGCAAGCGGAGCGTTTGGCCGTCCTTCAGTCCAGCCGGAATAGTAATATCGAGCGCTTTGCCATCGGCCATCACGACACGCTTCTTGGCGCCGTTGATTGCCTCTGTAAACGTGACGGAGAATGTGTAACCGACGTCCGCTCCCCGTGCGCTTGTCCTCTCGCTGCGTCGGCCAAAAAGGTCGGCAAAGAGATCGTCGTTGTGGTGCTCTGTACCGTTCGACCTTCGCTCGTACTTGAACCCTGGCCGAGCCTCTGCGTGCTCGCGGTAGAATTCGCGCTCCGGCCGTTGTGGCCGTTCCACACCGCTCGCATCAATTTCGCCGTTGTCGAAACGTGCGCGCTTTTTTTCGTCGCCGACAATGTCGTTTGCCGAAGCAATTTCCTTGAAGCGCGATTCCGCGCCTTTGTCGCCGGGGTGAAGGTCGGGATGGTTCTTCTTCGCCAGTCGGAGGTACGCCTTGCGGATCTCATCTTGCGTCGCGCTGCGGCTGACGCCCAGGATTTGATATGGATCGGACATGGCTATGGTCCTTAGGCGACTGCTCGAAGTACTATCATCGAGCGCGGCGCACCATTTCGAATTCGCTCGCTCGCGACCCTCGTTTCTCGCCAGCTCTGCATCGACATCGGTTTACAAGTGCTCCTACAAACTGCGCTCCATCACGATCGCAATCGTTCGCGCCAGTGCGGTTTCAAGAACTCGAGGATAACCACCACAAGGAGTCCGGCACCAAGCGCCAGCGCTAGATCGTCGAGGTGCAGAGGTCCGAAGCGGAAGAGGCGACTGGCGAAGGGCCAAAGGAGCGTCAGGGCCAACATCGCGACGACTGCGGCGAGTATCCATCTCAGAGACGGATTCGGGCGGCGGAAAGCCATGCGCAGAGATGCGCTGAAAGAGCGGTTCACGACTATCAGACCAACGATCGTCAACCCCAATGCGAAGAATGTGAGCGACCGCACTTCCGCTTCCGGCATGCCTCGCCACGAAGCTGTGATAAAAATAGCCGCGACCAGCAAGAAGGCAACGGCACCCTGCAAGACGCTCCAACCGATCAACTGCATCGAAAACAGTGGCTCGTTTGGGGCATGTGGCGGCCGACGCATCACGTCGTCCTCCTCCGTCTCGGCTTCGAAGGCGAGCGAGCAGACGGGATCCATCAGCATCTCCAAGAACGCGATGTGGATGGGTCCGAACTGGATGGGCAGGCCCAACAGAAGCGGCAGCAGCGCCAGCCCGGCAATCGGAACGTGCACAGCAAAGATGAAGCCAATGGCCTTTCGCAGGTTGTCGTAGATGCGGCGGCCAAGCCGCACGGCTTTGACGATGGAACCGAAATCGTCGTCCAGCAGAACAATAGCCGACGCCTCGCGCGCAACGTCCGTTCCGCGCCCGCCCATGGCGATACCAATGTGCGCCGCCTTGAGCGATGGCGCATCATTGACCCCGTCGCCGGTCATCGCGACGATCTCGCCATTGGCCTTCAGCGCATTGACAATGCGCAGCTTCTGTTCGGGCATCACGCGCGCAAACACCGTGGCCGTTCGCACGCGTTCGGCCAATGCCGCGTCGCTCAAGGTTTCAAGTTCGGCACCAGACACGACGTCCACCGCATCGATGCCCGCCTGTCGGGCAATGGCCTTGGCCGTCGCTGGGTAGTCGCCTGTGATCATGATGACCTTGATGCTCGCTGACCGGCACTCGCTGACCGCTGCGGGCACACTCGTACGCAAGGGATCGGCAAGGCCGACAAGCC
>JANNUW010000097.1:0-9406 GCA_031414095.1 Hyphomicrobium sp.
GAAGTTGAGATAAAGCAGCAGAAAGATAATCATCAACGTCACCGGCACAACCAGCTTGAGGCGGGCAGTGGCGCGCTCGAGATATTCAAACTGCCCACTCCAAATCAGATACGTACCGGCCGGCAACTTGACATGATCACCGACTGTTTTTCTGGCTTCGGCGACATAGCCGCCGAGGTCTCGATCCCGGATATCTACAAAGATATAAGTGGCAAGTTTTGCGTTTTCGGTGCGGATGCTGGTCGCGCCTTGTGAGAGCTTGATATCGGCGACCTCGCCTAACGGAACCGTACCGCCATTCGGCAGCGCCACTTGAACGTCCTTGGCGATGGCTTGAGGATCCGAGCGCTGATCGCGCGGGTAACGGATCGCGACCGTGTAGCGCTCGCGGCCTTCGACGGTCGTTGTGATCGTCTCAGCCCCGAGCGCCATCGACACCACGTCCTGCACGTCGGAAATCATTAGGCCGTAGCGCGCGAGCCGGTCGCGGTTGGGCACGACTTCAAGATAATAGCCGCCGACCACGCGCTCCGCATAAGCGCTCGACGTGCCGGGAACCGTCTTCAAAACTTTTTCGACGTCGCGCGCCACGCGCTCCATTTCGGTTAAGTCTTTGCCGACGACTTTAACGCCGACAGGCGTGCGGATACCGGTCGAGAGCATGTCGATGCGGGCCTTGATGGGCATGGTCCAGGCGTTGGAAACACCGGGAAACTGCAAGGCCCTGTCCATCTCCTGAATGAGGCTGTCGACACTGACGCCAGGGCGCCACTCCTCTTTGGGTTTGAGATTGACGATGGTCTCAAACATCTCGATCGGAGCGGGGTCCGTTGCCGTCTGCGCACGTCCGGCCTTGCCATAGACCGAGGCGACTTCGGGGAACGTACGGATGATGCGATCCTGCGTCTGCAAAAGTTCAGCCGACTTCGTCACCGAGAGACCCGGCAGCGTTGTCGGCATGAACAACAGGGTCCCTTCGTCGAGGCTGGGCATGAACTCGCTGCCGACTTGGGTCATCGGCCACACCGAAACGCCGAGAATTGCAGCCGCGAGCACGATGGTCAAAGTCTTGGCTTTTAACACGCCGCGGATGACCGGCCGGTAGATCGCGATCAGCGCCCGGTTGAGCGGGTTTTTGGCCTCTGGAATGATGCGGCCGCGCACGAACACCATCATCAATGCGGGCACAAGCGTAACCGACAACACGGCGGCGGCCGCCATGGCAAAGGTTTTGGTGAACGCCAAGGGACCGAACAATCGGCCCTCCTGCGACTCCAACGTGAAGATCGGCAGGAAGGACACTGTTATAATGAGCAGCGAGAAAAACAGCGCTGGTCCGACCTCGGCTGCGGCCTCAATGAGAATTTCGCCACGCGGCTTGTCAGGCGGCGCACGCTCCAAATGTTTGTGAGCGTTCTCGATCATCACGATGGCGGCGTCGATCATGGCGCCGATGGCGATGGCGATGCCGCCAAGAGACATGATGTTTGAGCCGATGCCCAGCCACTTCATGGCCAAGAATGACATCAGCACGCCGACGGGGAGCATGATAATGGCCACGAGCGCGCTGCGCACGTGCAGCAGGAACACGATGCAGACAAGTGCCACGACAATGCTTTCCTCGATCAAGGTCGATTTCAGCGTTTCGATGGCCCGGTGGATGAGTTGCGAACGGTCGTAGACGGGCACGATCTCAGTGCCCTCGGGCAGCGAGGGTGCGATTTCACTGAGCCGCTGCTTGACGTTTTCGATCACGGTCAGAGCGTTGGCGCCCGATCGTTGCAGAGCAATGCCGCTCGCAACTTCACCTTCGCCGTTCAACTCGGTGATGCCGCGGCGCTCATCGCCGGTCAGTTCGATGTGGGCAACGTCTTTGAGTAATACAGGCGTTCCGCCGTCGGCTTTGACGACGATTTTTTCGAGATCTTCGATACCCCTGAGATAGCCGCGCCCGCGCACCATGAATTCATGCTCGGCGAGTTCCAGCGTCCGCCCGCCGGCGTCCATGTTGCTGGAGCGAATGACATCGCGAATTCGTGCAAGCGGGATGTTGAGCGCGCGCAAGCGGCCAGGATCGACGACGACGGCATACTGTTTGACGAAGCCGCCGGCGCTCGCAACCTCGGCGACGCCCTCGGCCTTCGAGAGGGCAAAGCGGATCTCCCAATCCTGAAGCGCGCGCAGAGATGCCAGCGATTTGTTTTTGCCCGTAATCGCGTATTGATAGACCCAACCGACGCCGCTGGCATCGGGACCAAGAGTCGGCGTCACGCCGGCCGGCAAGCGTTTGGCCGCGGCATTCAGATATTCCAAAACCCGCGAGCGCGCCCAGTAGATGTCGGTGCCGTCTTCAAAGATGACATAAACGAACGACACGCCAAAAAACGAAAATCCGCGCACCACCTTCGAGCGCGGCACCGTGAGCATTGATGTCGTCAGCGGATAGGTTACCTGATCCTCGACGACTTGCGGAGCTTGGCCCGGAAACTCGGTGTAGACGATCACCTGCGTATCGGAGAGATCGGGAATCGCATCGAGCGGCAGCGTGCGCACGGCCCATACACCAGCCACTACGGCAAACGCGGTCGCCAAAAACACCAGCACCAGATTTTTGGCCGACCAGCCAATTATTCGCGCGATCATTGCGGCATGGCTCCGTCAGCAGGCGACGTCAAAGATTTGAGCGCGGCTTGCAGATTGCTTTCTGCATCGATGAGGAAGTTGCCGTTGACGACAACCTTGTCGCCGGCCACGACGCCGCTCAGTATCTCGACGAAACGATCAGCGCGGCGCCCGAGTTTGACGTCGCGGGGTTCGAACCGCCCATCGCCGAGCTCGACAATCACAACTTGCCGGTTGCCGCTGTCGATAACCGCGCTACCCGGCACTGCCACGGCATCATCGTTACCGCCGCTTGCGATCTCGACGTCGCCATACATATCGGGCAACAGCGACAAGTCTTGATTGGCGATCTCGATGCGCACGCGCGCCGTGCGCGTTTCCTTGGAAAGAACCGGATAGACGAGTGCGACTTTGCCAGTGAAAGAGCGGCCGGGAAAGGCGCGCACCGTGACCGTGGCTGGCTGCCCAGCGCGGACGGCGTCGATATCGCGCTCAGCCACATCAGCCATGATCCAAACCACCGAGGTGTCGGCGATACGGAAGGCGACGTCGCCGGCTTTGAAGGCTTGGCCATCGACCACAGCGCGTTCGAGAATGACTCCGTCGCGAGGCGCACGTATGGTTACGGTATCGGGCACGCGACGCGTGCGTCTGATGTCGGCAACGAATTCTTCAGGCGCGCCCAGATTGGCAAGCCGCCTACGGGCGCCGACGACGCCGCCACGCCTTTGATTTTGCAAGCCGAGAACGGCGTCATCGTTGGCACCAGCGCCCTGCTCAATGATGAGGCGTGCGCCTTGATCGAGAAGCTCTTGGCCAAAGACCGTGACGAGCGGATCGCCTTGCTTGACGCGGGTGCCGGTAGTCACGGCATTGACTTTCTCGACGTAGCCATCAAAGCGCGGCGCGATCACAGACATGCGCCGCTCATCGAGCTGCACCGATCCCGGCGCTTTGATTGTGCGGCTCATGGCTTGGCGGCCAACCACAACAGTCTCGACGCCAGTGCGTTGGATCTTACCCGGCGAAACCTTGACAGTGTCGCCCTCGGCATCTTCGCCATCGTAGACCGCGATGTAGTCCATCCCCATCGAGTCTTTCTTCGGCGTGGGCGACGTGTCGGGCAATCCCATGGGGTTTCGGTAGAACTTTATCTTGCGGCCGGACACCATTTGGCTAGGCTTCGAAGCGGAGTCGGGCTCCGGTTGCGCCATATCAAAGTTGACGTCTTCGCTCGCATGCACAGCGACATAGGCTTGGCCGTCGGGCGTCGCGCGCGGCGTCAACGAATAGAGCGGCTCGCCAGCGGGGTCGCGGTAGTAGACGACCGGTCCTTGCGCCGCGGTCTGTGTTGCAGCCTGATGCGGCTGACTGCGTTGACCGGACCAATAGCCGATCGCGACGGCGACCGCGACCGCGACAACGACGGCCACTTTGTTGCGCAACGCGGTCATGGCATCACCTTCACGATTAGCTTGGTTTGTAGCGTTCCGGTTTCGCCCTGAACTTTCGCGGCGAGCGACAGCGCCCATTGGCCGGCCATGCTGAGATCGGTCTTGAACAAATAAAGACCGGGCACGTCCGAAGGCAGCGGTTCGAGCGGTGCAATCATCGCCGCCATATTGTCGGGCCCCATGTCGAGCCGCTTGGCGAAGATCACAGCGTCTGGGATTGCCCGGCTCGACGGCTTGTGAACGACTTTGACAACGAGCGTCGCCTGGCCCTGTTTCAGAGGCGGATCGACAAGCTCAAATTCGTACTCTTTAATGTCGGCGAGCGCGGCGGTCGTGCTCGCGCCCACGAGTGCGATGCCGAGGGCAGCCGCACGCAAGATCTTGCGTTGCATTGTTCAAAGCTCCGAATGTCATGAAACACGCGCGCCACGACCGGGGTCGCGGCTCGCTATCAAACGCCGGGGGCGTGCTTCAGACGCTCGGAGGTCTCAGAAGGGGTGGGATCAGCGAACTGGCTTTCACCTGGGAGGGAGCCGGGCGCAGCCGCGCCAGCGTATCGGTTCCAAGCTCGCGAGGTTCATCCGCGGGCAGGAAGGCTGCTTGGAAGCATTTCACCAGACACGCGCCAGCCGCCATATCCGGGCAGCCTTTCGGCGGACAATGCGGGCAGGGCTGGGCCGGCTGATGACAGGGCATCTGGCTAGTCGAAGCCTTCTGACGCCCCTCCGTCTGAGCGCTTAACGTGGCCGATGAGGCTTGTGCAAAAGCCACGGACGCGCGCGCGAAAGGCAGCGTCATGGGCACAGCCAGGATCGCACTCACCATGGCGAGCATGCCGAGGCCTAAAAACCAACGGTGAAACCACTGCTTTTTCAAGAAATCTGTCGCCTAATGCTCCCGAAAAAGGGCACGTCCTGCTACCTTAGACCCAAGGACATTTCAGACAAGTGAATTCCCGAACATGATAAAGTTGCGTAAACATTAATTGCATCGACATCTATAGGAATAGGCGCCTTGCTGCCGGGATCAAGACCTTATAGTTTTCGCGCACAAAATAGACCTGCACTCTCACGCGATTGGACACGCTTTGAAACTTCTCGTGACAGGAGGCGCGGGCTTTATTGGCTCGAGCGTCTGCCGGCATCTCATCACCGAACGCGGCGCAAACGTCGTTAATATCGATAAGCTCACCTATGCTGCCAACCTCGCATCGCTCGACAGCGTCGCGGACAACGCCCGATACGCGTTCCACAAACTCGACATCTGCGATGCGGACGGCGTCAATGCAGTGCTCGCCAGCGAGCAACCCGACGGCATCCTCCATTTGGCGGCGGAATCGCATGTCGATCGCTCGATCACCGGGCCGGCCGCGTTCATTTCGACCAACATCGGCGGCACTTACACGCTCCTCGAAGCCAGCCGCGCTTATTGGGAGAAGCTGCCCGGCGCACGCAAAGACCGCTTTCGCTTCCTGCATGTCTCGACCGACGAGGTTTTCGGAAGCCTTGGCGATGATGGCGCCTTTACCGAAACGACACCATACGATCCAAGCTCTCCCTATTCCGCCAGCAAGGCGGCTTCCGATCACTTGGCGCGAGCCTGGCATCGCACCTATGGCTTCCCGGCAGTGCTTTCGAACTGCTCGAACAACTACGGGCCCTATCATTTCCCCGAAAAACTAATCCCGCTCGTGATCACGAACGCACTGTTAGGCCGGCCTTTGCCCGTCTATGGCCAGGGCAGCAACGTGCGCGATTGGCTCTACGTCGATGACCACGCGCGCGCGCTGGTCAGCATTATCGAGCGCGGCGTGCCTGGCGAAAGCTACAACGTCGGTGGCCGCGCGGAGCGCAACAATCTCGCCGTCGTGCGGGCGATCTGCGGCCAACTCGACGGGCTCAAGGCACGCACCGATGGCAAGCCGCACGACAGTGCAATTTCATTCGTGACCGATCGGCCTGGGCACGACTTCCGGTACGCCATAAACCCGGACAAGATCGAGCGCGAGATCGGCTGGCGGGCGCAGGAAAGCTTCGAGACGGGGCTGGAAAAAACCATCAGGTGGTACCTTGCCAACGAGGCTTGGTGGCGGCCGCTGCGCGAAAGCCGTTACGACGGCGAGCGGCTCGGGCTGGCACAAAAGGCAACAGGCCAAGCCCAATAAGCCGACCCTTAGCAAAAGTGCGTGCGCTAGCGCAAATTCGCCGCCGAGACAAAATAACTACACTAATAATACGGTTTTGTTGAGAGCCCGTGACAGGTTCTGGCACACCTGCTAGCGTTAATTGGTGTGTGTGCCAATCGACGGTGCATCTCGCCTGTTTTCGGGTTGATGCGTTCGGTTGATTTCTTCACCCGGCGTGCGGTAGCTATCTGAGATTTGGCACTAAAGTCGCTAAGTTGCCCCGACGCAGATTGCCGTCGCGGCACTCCGAGCTGTTGCGGCGGGCCGGGCTACCGGGCTACCTCCAGGCCTACTCCACACCTACGGTCGTCGACGGATATCCGATCGATCGCTTTGTCATATCTCGCCATGAAAGAATTGCGTGCGCCAAGATCGTAAATCCATTCTCGTCACCGGCGGATCAGGTTTTCTTGGATCGCACCTGTGCGATCGCCTGCTGGCCGACGGCCACGACGTCATCTGCGTCGATAATTTCTTCACCGGCACCAAGCGTAATATCGAACATCTGGTGTCGCACCCGCGCTTCGAGCTGATGCGCCACGACGTGACCTTTCCGCTCTACGTCGAAGTCGACCAGATTTACAATCTCGCGTGTCCCGCGTCGCCGATCCATTATCAGCACGATCCGGTGCAAACGACAAAGACCAGCGTGCACGGCGCCATCAATATGCTGGGCCTTGCCAAGCGCCTGAAGTGCCCGATTCTCCAGGCCTCGACATCCGAGGTCTATGGCGACCCGGCCGTGCATCCCCAAACCGAAGACTACTGGGGCCATGTCAACCCTATCGGTCCGAGGTCCTGTTATGACGAAGGCAAGCGCTGTGCCGAAACGCTGTTTTTTGACTATTACCGGCAGCACGGACTCGCGATTAAAGTCGCGCGCATTTTCAATACCTACGGCCCGCGCATGCATCCCAACGACGGGCGTGTCGTGTCGAACTTCGTGGTGCAGGCCCTGAAGGGCGAACCCATCACGATTTATGGCGACGGTCAGCAGACGCGCTCGTTCTGCTACGTCGACGACCTGATTGAGGGCTTCGTGCGCCTGATGAACTCGCCTAAGGACGTCACCGGTCCGATCAACCTTGGCAACCCCGGCGAATTCACGATCAAGGAACTCGCCGAAAAAATTATCGAGATGACAGGCTCGCGCTCAAAGCTGATCTTTTTACCCCTTCCGGAAGATGACCCCCGGCAACGCCGGCCGGACATTTCCAAGGCGAAGGAAATTCTCAATTGGTCGCCGCACATCGAACTTTCGCGAGGCCTTGAAAAAACGATCGCCTACTTCGCCGATCGATCTGAGTCGTAGGCGGTGATGAGTCTCGAAGACAAAGTGCCGCGAGATGGCGGCAAATCTGCCGATATCAACAAGTCCACCGCAGACGCGTCATCCAGCTGGCCAATTATCTTGGAAGCTGGACGAGCTGATCGGCACTACTGGACAGACCTGTGGCATTACCGCGAGCTGTTCGCCATTCTTGCATGGCGCGACATCTCGGTGCGCTACAAACAGACCGTTGTAGGCGTTGCCTGGGCAATCATACGGCCATTGCTCACAATGGTAATTTTCACGGTTATATTTGGCCGCCTTGCCAACCTCAAGAGCGATGGTACCGTTCCTTATTCGTTACTCGTCTATACCGGAATGATGCCTTGGTTTTTGTTTGCCAGCATTCTTGGCGAAGGCTCAAACAGCCTTGTCAGCAATGCTAACCTCATCGGCAAGGTCTACTTTCCGCGGATCATCATCCCTCTGGCTGCGGCCGCGGTGGCCTTGGTCGATTTCGGTATCAATCTCGTCCTTCTGCTTGTGTTGATGGCATGGTTTGGTTTCGCGCCCGATTGGCGCGTTCTACTGCTGCCGGTTTTTGTGGCTCTGGCCATCTTGGCGAGTCTCGGCCCGGCTCTGTTGATTGCATCTCTGAACGTCACCTATCGAGACTTCCGGTATATCATTCCGTTCCTCATGCAAATCGGCCTCTATATATCGCCCGTCGGGTTTTCGAGTGCCGTAGTGCCCGAGACGTGGCGCCTTTTGTACAGCTTGAATCCGATGGTCGGCATAATCGATGCCTTTCGCTGGTGTCTTCTCGCTGGCCAAGCCCGTTTCTACCTTCCCGGCTTCTGCCTGAGTTTAGCTGTCACCGCGTTGCTTTTGTGGCTTGGAACCTCCTATTTCCGGCGCACTGAGCGATCGTTCGCCGATGTCATTTAAATGGAACGCGCGAGCATGAGCGCTGACCCTGTTATCCGTGTTGAAGGGCTAGGCAAGAAATATCTTGTGGGGTCGCTGGCGGAAAAACGCGAGCGCTACACGGCTCTGCGCGACGTTATGAGTCGCGCCATGCATCGTGCCTTTAAATCCGCCTCGGGTTCTGGGCAAACCCACGCATCCGCAAGCTCGATGGAAGATTTTTGGGCTCTTCGCGACGTCACCTTTGATGTCAAGCGCGGCGACGTCGTGGGTATTATCGGGCGTAACGGAGCTGGCAAATCGACACTTTTGAAAATACTGTCGCGTATCACTGAGCCGACGGAAGGGCGCGTCACGCTTAACGGCCGCATCGCCAGTTTGTTGGAAGTGGGTACCGGCTTTCATCCAGAATTGACGGGTCGCGAAAACATTTACCTCAATGGCGCCATCCTCGGCATGAAGCGCGCCGAAATCCGCGCCAAGTTCGACGAAATTGTCGCCTTTGCCGGCGTCGAGCGATTCCTGGACACGCCGGTCAAACGGTATTCAAGCGGCATGTACGTGCGCCTCGCTTTCGCCGTTGCCGCTCACCTTGAGCCGGAGATTTTGGTGATCGACGAGGTGCTTGCTGTCGGCGATGCCGAGTTTCAGAAAAAATGCCTCGGCAAAATGCAAGAGGTGAGTAAGGGCGGCCGGACCGTGATCTTTGTCAGTCACAACATGGCGGCTGTCAAAAGCTTGACACAAACCGCCGTTGTGTTGAGTTCAGGCCAAATAGTTTACTGCGGCCCAACGCACCAAGCCGTTGCAACCTACAGCCAGACCACCGCACCGATGGCCCGGGCAGAAACGGCTAACTGGGGAAGCGGCAAGCACGCGAGTCTTGTTGCGGCGCGGCTATTGGATGGGGCAGGCGCGCCCACCCACAGCTACACACCCGGCGATCCG
>JANNUW010000098.1:0-1136 GCA_031414095.1 Hyphomicrobium sp.
TGGACTGGCTGTGACAACGGCGTGCCGTTGGCCTTGTTGCGCCGTGTCCTGGCGCGGATGACCAGACCGTAGCGGTCGAGCACGGCATGGACGGTGCTCTTGGCTGGCACGCGGACGTCGCCGGCGAGCCGCTTGATCAGAAGCTCCCTGATCTTGCGCGCGCCCCAGTTGGTTTTTTCGCGCTTGATCCGCACGATCAGCGTCTCGACCTGGCTTGGCAGCTGGTTGGCATAGCGCCAAGGCCGCCGCGACCGGTCACAGAGCGCTTCTGCGCCTTGATCCTTGTAGCGATTGAAGATCTTGTAGCCGGTCTTGCGCGAGATGCCGAACTCCCGGCAGACATCGCTCATCGCCTCGCCCTCGAGCACGCGGGCAACGAAACGGACACGTTCGTCCATCACCGAACTCTCTTTCCACGGCATCAACGCCTCCCGCGAAAAAGCGGGAAGTGTTACCCATGTGTCCGGTACGAAGTGTCACCTATGTCCCAGGATGGACAGTGTCATTGAAATCAGAGGTTTAAGTAAAAATTCGGCACGAGTTGTCAGCCGCGCGTTGTTAGGAATGGTACTTCTGTGCCGCACCTGTGCCGCATCCTTCTTCGCAACCCCCGGCGAACAGGCCTCAGAGCTTTCGGCGAGATCGTTTACTAACCCTCCCTTTCGGTAGGTGCGTATTCCGGCGAAGCCGCGGACAGTGCACTCATCGACGGGCTCAACGGGCCAAGTAGCGCTGTCCGTATCAAGTTTGCCACGCTCGGCGTTTTATTTCTTGGATCGAGCATGCTCTCGCTTGCGAGGTTAAGCCTTGCACCGCGAGGTCGTCCGCCATTCTCGATCGCATTCTGCCGAGTGGAAACTCAATCAGACGCCCATGATTGGCATCGCATTCCTGTGCCCGGCGAGACGCAGCGCTGTCGGTTCGGCGTCACTGATCGGGATTAGGGGGAGCCTCGCACGAATTCAAGTGTTGGTGGTTGCGGGGGCGGGATTTGACCGAGACTTGAAATGCAGATGCTAAAGCGCTGTGTCCAGAGTTGAGATTGCTGGCCGGTTAGCTGACAAATCCAGTGCTTTTTCCAGCGCAAAACCGATGCGCAAGACCAGTGGGTCCTCGAATGGCCGGCCGACGATTTG
>JANNUW010000099.1:0-7203 GCA_031414095.1 Hyphomicrobium sp.
TCGAACGCTGCTTCAACAAACTCAAAAACGCCCGCCGTCTCGCCACAAGGTACGACAAGACAGCGTACAGCTACTCAGGCTTCATCCACATCGTCTCAATTCGGTTGTGGATGAAAGAGTTTGTCAACAGGTCCTAGTTAATGATATGGGTGACCATATAAGGATTACCTTGGTAGAGGACATAGGACTAGGTTCCTTTGGCTACCTAAGGTACTTAGGGGGCTATAGAGACTGGGTAGGTTTATATGACAGCTAGGATGGCTACACAGGTGGGCTAAGGTTGCATAAGTATACTAGTAACGTAATTCAATGTCGGTCTAGTGATGCAAATCCAACAGAAGCTACCCAGCAGTTCGTCCGTTACCGGATGCACAGCAGACATGGCGTAAAGATTGCCTGACTTCTGACCCAATCCAGACATCATGGTTTTGACGCCTGATCGCGCCAAACTCAACGTCTTGAAGAAAGTCATCCGGCGGATGTAGGTCTAATACCTAATGTTTACACAATGCCGTGGCTATTCCGTGACGCAGGCTTCAACTACACCGACCGACACCGAAAATCGCTAGAGCATGCCGGGTCGTGAAAAAGCGTGCAAACGATGGGAGGTTTCCTCCGCCAGCAATGCAACCAGTTCAGATGCAGGCGTATCTCTCGTGAGTGCAACTGACTGCCCAGCATACAAACTCATAAATTCATGATCTCCAGATTTTTCAAGCGGCTGGGTTAGGTCAGATTGGGCGGGAAATGGCAAAGGGAACAAGCCATTGCGTGACAGGTCTTCAATGGGTTCAGGAGTGGGGAGGACACCAAAAACAACCCCAGCGGGAACGGTCAGGAGCTGTCTAGCGTAATGATGGGGCAGCAATTATCTTTGTACCTGCGCTTTGCGTATGGCGATAGAGATGGCCTTCGATTTTCCGGAACACCCACAGAGTCAAATAGGTGAGACCCAGATAGATAAGTGCGATGGTGATGAAGAGCTCATAGGGTGAAAAGGTCCGGGCAATGATGACGCGGGCAATTCCCGTCAGATCCAGAACCGTGACAAGGCTTGCGAGGGACGTGGATTGAAGAATAAATACGACTTCATTGGTATAGGCCGGAAACATAATGCGTATGGCTACCGGTATGGTTATGCGGCGTAGTATCAGCCATGACGACATTCCCATCGATTTTGCCGCCTCGATGTCGGTGTGGGGGACGTTGCGGATCGCCCCGGCGATAATCTCAATGGTGTAGGCCACGGTATTCAGGGTGAAAGCAATCAAACAGCACCAGTAACCCTCCCGGAGCAACGGCCACAAGAACGACGTCCGAATGGCTTTGAATTGGGCCAGCCCGTAGTAGATCAGAAAGAGCTGGATGAGCAGCGGGGTTCCACGAAAAAAATAGGTATAGGCCCAGATTGGCATCGAATATCGTTTTTGTGGAGACGCCCGCAAAACACCGAAGGGCATGGCGATCAGGATTCCCGCCAACACGGTGACGACCGTCAATTGAATGGTTACGCCCAAGCCAACGACCAGTTCGGGAAGACTGCTGAGAACCAGGTTAAAGTCAAATCCACCTAGCATGTATGATCAAATCCGCCTGAAGCCGGCAGATGCCCAATGATCAATTCTCAGGCGAACCACATCTGAGATGGCGGTGATCAGAAGATACAGCAGGCAGACAATGAAATAGACCGTAAATGGCGCATGGGTCGGATTCTTGATAAGGTCGGCCTGACGTGCCAGCTCGGTTAGCCCGATAACCGACGTAATTGAGGTGGCTTTCATCAGTGTCAGCCAGAGATTGCCAAGGCCCGGAATCGCGAGGCGCAACGCCTGTGGAAACAGGATTCGCCTGAAGATGCGCGAACCGGACATTCCAAAAGCGGTGGCAGCTTCAATCTGTCCTTTCGGGACAGCAAGAAATGCGCCGCGAAAAATTTCCGTGGCATAGGCGCCATAGACAAAGCCAAGAACAAGTGTGCCCGCCAAGAACGCGTTTATGTCCACGCGGACATCTTCTCCACCCAGTGAAAGAAGCTGCTGCAACAGTACGGTGCCGCCGTAGTAGACGATGAGCATGAGGACGAGCTCTGGAATGCCGCGCACGACTGTTGCATAAGTGGAACCAATGTTGCGCAGCCAGTGTGTCGGCGAGAGGCGGGCCAGCGCACCCAGAATCCCAAGCGCCAGCGCCACGGCCATCGCCGCGATGCCAACCGTGATGGTAATCAGCACGCCATCAACCAGCAGATGCCCATAACCCTGCAGATCGAAGAGATTCAGCAACGGCATATGTTGGTTCCCGCAAACATTGGTACCCGAGTCTCCAAGCTGGCCAAATCCGCCAAGGGACATTAGGCATTTATCAGCTCGCATTGTCCAGCCGATCAAGGGAAAAAGCCGGGATGGGGAGAGTTGGCGGGGATGGCGCATAACCGGCTTGACGATCCCCCACCCAACCTTCAAATCATGGCCATTGTTCACCCGGAGGCAGCCTCATTGAATTTCCTGACAATCGATTCCCCACAGATTTCAATTGAGCTGGTAAAGGATGTGGCCCAGTCGGTTTACGGTCTTTCCGGGCGCTTCACCAAGCTGCCGACGGAACGGGATCTGAATTTCCATATTGCAACTTCAACGGGCGGCAACGCCGTTTTCAAGGTCGCAAACCGCCATGAACCGTCTGAGGTTATCGATTGTGAAATCAAGGCGCTCGCCCACATTGCCCTGACCGACCCCACCCTGCCGGTTCCGCGGATAATTGCCACGCGCGAAGGCGCTCCATCCACCGTCATGGATGACGGAAAGGACAACCGCCACATTATTCATGTTCTCTCCTGGCTTGAAGGAAACGTCGTCGGTGACCGAAAGCTGGATTCACAGCGGCTCTTTGAACTGGGTGCAAAAGTTGCGCGCCTTGGCGTTAGCCTCAGGGGGTTTTTCCACCCCGCCGCCGGCACCCGCGAACTGCTTTGGGACAACGCGGCGTCCCCTCAGCTTCTCGAATACATCCATCATCTGAAGGAACCTGCCCACCGCGCACTTGCCCAATCGGCGATAGAGCAGTTCCGCGACCAGACCTTGCCAAATTTGCGGAAGCTCCGGGCGCAGGTGATCCATGGCGACATTCATCCCTTCAACGTGCTCGTCAACGAAGACTGCTCGATTTCCGGCCTCATCGATTTTGGTGACATGGTGCATGGCGCGCTCATCCAGGATCTCTCAAACGTCATCGCGGATTTTCTCATTGATGGCGGTGACAATGAGAGCATCATCTCATCGCTGATATCGGGTTACGGCAGCGTCACTCCGCTTGAAGAGCAGGAATTGGCAGTCCTGCAAAGCCTGATCGAGGTTCGCCTTCTTCAGACTCCCATTATCAATGCTGTGCGCATGGCAAAAGGCCATGTTCCCGAAGACTATCTCATGACGTTTGGCACGAGGTGTTTTCCCATGATTGAAGAGCTGCGAAACATGGCGCGGCCGGGCAGAAACAGCAGGTTTCCGGGAGCAGACTTGCCAGTAGCGGCAAAAGCCCAGCCGGTCACGGAAATGCTGGCGCGCCGGCGGCGCGTCATGGGCAACCGACTCTACATGTTTTACGATCCCCCCATGCACCTGGTGCGCGGCGAAGGCGTTTGGCTTTTCGACGTATTGGGACGCCGCTTTCTCGACTGCTACAACAATGTACCCCATGTCGGGCATGCCCACCCCCGTGTGGCAGATGCGATTTCAAAACAGGTAAGGGTTCTAAACACCAATACGCGCTATGTGACCGATCAGGCCATCGACTATGCGGAGCGCCTGACCGCAACACTGCATCCAAGCCTTTCCTCCGTTGTCTACGTGAACTCCGGCAGCGAGGCCAACGACATCGCCTGGCGCATGTCCAAGGCATGGACCAAACATACAGGCGGGCTCTGCATGGACTTCGCCTATCACGGCATCACCGACGCGGTGGATGCATTCTCGCCGTCAAATGAGCCCGATGCGCCAATCCAAAAGCACATCCGTACCCTGCCGCCACCCGACGACTATCGCGGCCCGTATCGCCGTGGCATGCCGGATATAAGTTCACAATATGTGGCCCTCGGTGCCAAAGCCATCAGGGAACTTGCCGCCTCGGAATATGGGGTTGCCACCTGCATGATTGATTCGGCCTTCATGACCAACGGCATGTTGGAAGCACCCGAAGGCTATGTTGACGGAATATGCAAGGAAGTGCGCGCCGCCGGCGGGCTGTTTATTGCCGACGAAGTTCAATCCGGTTTCGGCCGAATGGGAACCAACATGTGGGGCCATGCCCATCACGGCGTTGTTCCTGATTTCGTCACCATTGGCAAACCGGCCGGAAACGGCCAACCCATCGGCGTAATTGTCACCCGTCCGGAAATTCTCGATCATTTTACTAGAACGGCCCCGTTTTTCTCAACGTTCGGTGGGAACAATGTTTCCTGCGCCGCGGGCATTGCCGTGCTCGATGTCATCCGAGATGAAGGCCTTGTGGCCAACGCCCTTTCCACTGGCGCCTATCTCAAGCAGGGCCTGAAAAAGCTCATGGACAGGCACGAGATTATTGGTGATGTGCGCGGAACCGGGCTTGCTCTTGGAGTTGAGCTCGTGCGCGACCGGAAAACCCGGGAACCGGCGACCAAGGAAACAAAACAGGTGGTCAGCCTCATCCGCGACCAAGGTATGCTGATCGGCAGCGAAGGCCTGCTTTCAAATATACTGAAGATCCGGCCTCCGATTGTGTTCACGCCGCAGCACGCCGATATCGCCATAGCGGCGATCGATCATGCGCTCACCGCGCTTGGGAAAGAAAGACGCGCATAGATTGCGCTTTCCGGATTGGACACCCACTGTCGCCCAGCAGGGCGGGCTCGCAATAATTGGCTTTGAACGGGCGCATCAGCAGGTAAGCTGCCTAGACAGCCCAGCCAACGGGTGCTTAGCTTACTGCAACAATCACAGGGAGAATGGGCATGAAACTTGGAAAAATTGTGGTTATCGCGTTAGCACTGGTGGCCCTCGCAAGCATCGCGCAAGCTGCCGACAAGCAGAAACTTATAATAGCGACCGAAGGTGCCTATCCTCCCTATAACTTTGTGGCCGCTGATGGAACACTGCAGGGATTTGACATCGATTTTGCCAACGCCATTTGTGAAAAAATAAATGCCGAATGCGAAATCGTCAAACAGGATTGGGATGGAATTATTCCAGCTCTCCTGGCCAAGAAGTATGATGTGATTGTCGCGTCAATGGCAATCCGCCCTGAGCGGGCGGAAAAAGTTGATTTCACCATTCCCTACTACATGGCGCCTACCGCGCTGATCGCCACGAAGTCTGCCGGAATTAAAACCGGCGCAGATGGTTTTGTTGATCCGGAAAGCGTTGCAGGTAAAAAGATTGGCGTGGCCCGCGCGACTGGCTTTGAAAGATATGCCAAGGAAAACTGGTCCAAGGCCGACATCGTGATCTACGACACGTCGCCAAACGCGGATCTCGACCTGACCAGCGGCCGCCTTGATGCCCGCTTTGACGATTTGATTCTGATGCAGCAAAGCGTTCTCAAATCGGAAATCGCAGGCGATCTCGAGCAGGTTGGAAAGGTTTACCCGGAAACCATGATGGGGTCGGAGGGTGAAGGCATTGCGGTTCGCAAGGGCGAGAACGCGCTTCGTGAGTCAATCAACAAGGCCATTCTCGATATGCGCGCCGATGGAACCTACAAGAAGATAAACGACAAATACTTCAACTTTGATATCTATGGCCAGTAGATTTGTTAACACGGCGGCGTGGGGCTTTGGCCTGCGCCGCCCTACGAGATGCCTGTGTAAGTTTGAATTATGATAACCACTTTAATGCATTTTATGAGCTGCCACGATTGGGCTATCAGGACCATGTCTGCTTTTGGGTGGAAAGTAGACATGTCGCATCCGACCACCTTCTTCCGAATATGACCCTGAGGGGACACTGGCCGGGGTTGGCATCTAAGCAGCTGGTACCGTTGCTGGTTTTGGTCTCGGCTGCGTCAGGAAGAGCCCAGCTATTATGACAATGAGGGCACTCCATATCCAAATCGAATAGCTCTCGCCCAACAATATCATCGACCATAGGACGCCGAACCCCGTCACCAGATAAGCAACTTGTGAGGCAAATACCGCCCCCCCGCTCCCAATCATCCAGACAAAACCAACATATGCTGCGGTATTTGCCAAACCTGACAAGACAACTGCAATCTCTGCCTTGCTGGACGGCAATACGGGAATGATGAAAGTTCCAGTGACCAAAGCAATCGGCAGCGTTGCAATTGAGGAAACGATGGATGCGCCAAGTAGAAGTTGGATGGGATCGAGCCCAGCACGCCCCATACGCCCCAAACCTACACCTTCAATAGCGTAGAATAGTACGGCGAGCATGGCGAGTAGAACATAGCCCCCTTGCGCTGGATCGGGGAGGCTCGCATCCGGCAGCGTAATCAGCAGAACACCCGACAGACCGAGAGCGAGACCAAGAAGCCTGCCTGGAGTTGCGCTGTCCAAGCCCATGATGATGGCGAGGGGAAGAGACAGTAGTGGTATCATGGGCATACAGACTGTGATCACGCCCGCAGGCAGATGCTCTGCAGCGGTATAGGATGATGCGCTCGGCAATACAGTCCCAAAAAACGCTACAAAGAAATACCGAAGCAAGGCAGCAGGTTGAAGAGGTACCGCCAATCCACGCATTGCTACGATAATGCCAAGAACGAATACGGTGATGGCGGAACTCCAAAATATGATCCCGAAATTCCTGTAGCCACCAAGCACGGCGATCTTCGTGAGGGGGAAGGTCAGCGCCCAGATGGCAGCGATTAGCACTAGGGATGCAATCAGGATCAAGTTCCGTTTCACGACGTGCCCTCACGGAATAGCCAATGTTCAATAAGTTGCTACAGGTTTCAAGACGTTCTTGCCACAAACACAGTGTTGCTCAGGCCATTCGCTATTGCAATTGCTTTTCGCTCTAGTTCCAAAAGGACAATTGTGCAGTACCTGTGATTGACAGAACCGAAGTCCGCTCGTGATGCTGTGGACGGCTCCTCCACATGGCGTGCAAGCATCATAGGATCGGTTGCCGATGAGGTGACCATGATTCGGAGGAGCTAGACATGCAAGCAGTTACAACGATTGGTCTCGACATTGCGAAGTCGGTTTTCCAGGTT
>JANNUW010000100.1:0-8006 GCA_031414095.1 Hyphomicrobium sp.
TCGAACGCTGCTTCAACAAACTCAAAAACGCCCGCCGTCTCGCCACAAGGTACGACAAGACAGCGTACAGCTACTCAGGCTTCATCCACATCGTCTCAATTCGGTTGTGGATGAAAGAGTTTGTCAACAGGTCCTAGTTAACATTGAATCAAAGTAGATCATCTCGCCCTATCAACTGGGCCTGCTATCTGAAGGTTTCTCGTGCAGCTTCAAAACACCTGAGTTGGTCCTTCAGCATCTCCCTTTGGCTGTCGCGCCTCACAAAGACCTTGAACATGGCGTTGCCTGCGACGTTGAGGAACTGCACCGAGCATGATCTTCGCTTCGCGGATCAGGATGGTTTTGGTCACGTGAACAACGGCACATTCGGGTCGTTGATTGAGACCAACCAAACGGCAACGCGGTATTGGAAGCCCACGGGCCTCTGGCCCAACATTGTGTTCAAAACATCATCAGTTGAAGCCGTGCGAAGCATGGTGGCAGATGGCATAGGCATTACCATTCTCTCTGACATGGTATATCGCCCTTGGTCACTTGAGGGGCAGCGCATTGAACTCCGCAATGTTGTTGCAGACATTCCAACAATGGATATCGGTCTAGCCTGGAACCGCTTGCGGCCGCGGACCCCGGCAACCAAGTCCTTTCACGACTTCCTCAGCCTGTCGTTCGGCGGCGCAAGTGGCCCAGCTTGAAAAAATAGCACCGATAGTTAGAAGAACTACCGTGGGGTTCCGATCCGTCAATTACATCAACTGAATGAAAGTTCGTAAAGCCCGGAGAACCTAACGCAAGAACAACATGGGGAATAGAGAGCCCTGATGTTTCTTGTGCGCGCCAGATTACGGAGTGAATTTCCTTGCGACACGCAAGGCATACTCATGACCAGAACTGGCTTCAATTGAGATATCCATCTGTATGGAAACACCTTAACTCGGTGCCCGTAAAGCCGGCAGCAGACCACAAAGAGCTATGTTAGCTTGTTTGTAATTTCTCCGCGTCCGCGAAAAAGTGCACTCATTTTATTGGAAACAATTCACCGTACTTCACGCAACATGACTTCCCTTACTGCACATAGCGCACACGTCGGTTTCTAAGCCATTGATTTCATTGTCATTCCTATCCATCAAGGGCGCTCAGCAAAATCTATGCGCAGAAAATTGTGTTTTCGCGGTCATCAAGCCTATTTTCCTCGGTTCACTGCACACATAGTGCACACGAAACGGTTCACTGCACACGCTCGTTATAGCCCGGTCCCTCCTCACTTCTCAATTGGAAAAGCCGTGAATACACGGGAACGGGAGTTCGGCAAACGCCGTTGATCAATTCATGTCCGTTCAGCATCCGCAAGCAGAAATCCACAGTGCTATCCGTCACTTTTCAGATGGGCCATGAGCAAAAGTATTGCCACTGCGTGTCGACTCTATTTGGAAGCAATTGAGGAGTGCTGCAAACCTTCAATTATGCCGAATTCACCCGATCTAGTGAGCAGGCTTTAAAATCAGGTCAGCACCCTTTTCGCCAATCATGATTGTCGGTGCGTTCGTGTTGGCTCCCACCAACTTGGGCATGATTGAAGCATCGATAACCCGCAGACCCTTGAGTCCGTGCACACGCAATGCAGGGTCGACGACGGCCATATCGTCGGTTCCCATCTTGCAGGTACCAACGGGATGATAGTGGGACGAGATGAAACGCGACATGTAGCTGTCGATCTCGTCGTCGGAGGTGCAGGCGGGGCCGGGTTCCAGTTCTTCACCGCGGAATTCGTCGAAGGCCGTTTGCGCATGAAGCTTTCGTGCCAGGCGAAATGCGTAACGGTTCAGCGCCTGGTCGGATTTTGCCGTGAGATAATTATGCACAACAACAGGCGCATCATGCGGATCACGTGAACGCAGCCCCACATGACCGATGCTGTCGGGCCTCAAGCCGCACCAGTGAATGTTATAACCATGAAACTTTGGAAAATGATCCTCCGAGCCGTTCGGGTTCATCGCAGCGGGAAGCAGGTAGTATTGAATATCCGGACGCTCGAGGGCGGGATCGCTTTTGAGAAAGGCCATGGTGTTCATCGGAAAGATTGCCAACGGTCCGCTGCGCGTGAAGACATATTGCAGAACCGCCGCCATGAGCTTCAGGGGTTGTGTCATGTTGTAATAGGTGATTGGCCGGGTGCAGCGATGCTGGACAAAACCTCCTACGTGGTCCTGCAGGTTCTTGCCCACACCTTTTAAAGGGTGGAGGCAATCAATGCCCTGGCCCGCAAGCACTGCCGGATCGCCAATGCCGGAAACCATGAGAAGCTGCGGCGAATGATAGGCGCCCGCTGAAAGCACTACCTCGCGGTTTGCCGAGACCTTAAGGTTGCGCCCCTTGTGTTCCACTTCGACGCCGGTGACGCGTTTGCCATCCATGACGAGGCGAAGGACGCGCGCCTTCGTCCACACGCTAAGATTCTTACGGCGCAAGGCGGGCCAGACATAGGCCCGCGCCGCAGAACAGCGCATCGGAAAGAAATGAGTGTGGGTGTATTGGGTCCACACGAAACCTTCCTGCTCTTCACTGTTGTAATCGGGGTTGAACTTGTAGCCCGCTTGCTTGCCTGCATTGAGGAAAGCGTCGAAAAGTGGCATCTTGTAGCGCCCGAAAGCAGTACGCAGCGGTCCATTGTTACCACGCAAATCATTCGCGGCACCATTCCATGCTTCAGCTTTCTTGAAGAAGGGCAATACGCTGTCCCAGTCCCAGTCGGTGTTGCCGAGCTGGCGCCATTCATCGTAATCGCGGTGATGGCCGCGCACATAGATCTGGCCATTGATTGAAGAGCTGCCGCCGAGAACGCGGCCCCTGGGCAGGGGCACCTGATAGCCGCCAAGCCGAGGCTCCGGCTCGCTCTTGAACTGCCAGTCGACCGAACTGCCAACCATGAACACCTCACCGGTTGGCATGTGAATAAGAGGATTCCAGTCGCGCGGTCCCGCTTCAAGCAGCAACACTTTGTTGCCAGGTTTTTCGCTGAGCCGGTTGGCAAGCACGCAGCCAGCTGAACCGCCGCCGATGATGATGAAGTCAAAATTCAAGTCCGTATTGGAAGACATAGTCCACCCAATTATCTGTGTATTGCGTTGTGGTCAGGCAGCCGCGGCGGCCATGGCCTTGTGGACTTCCGTATGAAGATTGTGGTGAATGCGCCGCTTGAGTTCGAGGCAAGGCGGCGACGTCAGCATGTCGTAGTTGCGGGGATGCGGGAAGTCGACCGAGAGCGTGTCGATGATGCGGCCGGGCCGCGCCGACATCACGTAAACTTTCTCGCCAAGAAAAAGCGCCTCGTCGATGTCGTGGGTGACGAACAAAACCGTCTTCTGGTTTTTTTCCCACACGCCAAGGAGCAGTTCCTGCATCACGGTGCGGGTCTGGCTGTCAAGCGCCCCGAAGGGCTCATCCATCAGCAGGATTTTCGGGTCATTGGCGAGCGAGCGGGCAATGGCCACGCGCTGTTTCATGCCGCCGGAAAGCTGTTTGGGATAGGAATTTTCGAACCCGTTGAGCCCCACCGCGTTGACATAGAAGCGGGCGCGCTCGATGCGTTCACTTGGAGCGACGTTCTTCAAGCTCAAGCCAAACTCGACGTTTTTGAGCACCGTGAGCCACGGAAACAGCGAATAATTCTGAAACACCATGCCGCGTTCGGGACCCGGCCCATTGATGACTTGGCCATCGAGCTTGCACTGGCCGCCGGTTGGCTCCTTCAATCCGGCAATGATGTCGAGCAGGCTGGATTTGCCGCAGCCCGACGGACCCACAATCACCGCAAACTGCTTGTCGGGAATATGCAGCGACAGATTGTTAAGGGCCACGACGTCATCACCCTTGCGGGACTTGAAGCTGAGGCCGACACGTTCGATTGAGACTTCACCCATGCTAAACTCCTGTCAGCGCTGTCCGGCCCAAGGCAGCCAGACGGCCTTGATCCATTTGAATATCTGGTCGGTGACCATGCCGAGGAAGCCGATCACCAGGATGGCCACGAAGATGAGGTCGGCATGAAGCCCGCGCATGGCCTGCATGCTCATGTAACCAAGGCCTGAATTCGAGGCGACGAGTTCGGCCACCACCAGATAGGTCCAGGCCCAGCCCATGGTGACGCGCAAGACATCCATGACGCCGGGAAGCGTTGCCGGAAGCAGCACCTTCATCACCACCTGGCGGCGGCTGGCCCCCAGCGTATAGCCTGCATTGAAAAGTTCATCCGGCACCTGCGCGGATACATCCGCAAACATGACAATCTGCTGGAAAAAAGTGCCTATAAAGATCACCGCAACCTTTTCTTCAAGCCCGATGCCGATCCACAGGATGAGGAGCGGGATCATTGAGGTGACGGGCAAGTAACGGATGAAGTTGACCACCGGATCAAGCGCTGCTGCCACGATGCGGAAACTTCCCATCATGATGCCCAGTGGAATGGCAATCAGGGAGGACAGGAAGAAACCAAGATTGATGACGACGAGGCTTGACCAGGCGTGCTTGAACAGGCTGCCGTCGGCAAGCACCTTCCACAGGGCCAGCAACACCCGGTGTGGCGGCGGGCAGAAGGTTGTATCCACCAGCCCGCCATAGGTGAGAACGCACCAGAACAGGAAGATCAATCCGGCAATGAGCGCCCCCGCGCTGAGCCCCAGGCCGCGGGAAATTTCGCGGCGCGGGGTCAGCACTTTCAACAGGGCAATTTGAGCGGTACCCACGGCCGACTATCCGTTGATAAAGGAATAGTCGATCATGTCGGCTGGCTTCACCTCGACCTGGATGCGGCCGAAGCTTTTCCAGATATCAAGGGCAACACCGAGCGTCTTTTCGATTTGTCCCGGGGCTGCGGCAGTGCCAAAAAATTCAATGTTCTTCGCCTTGTCGAGATATTCAATTCCGCCCAGCGTTTCGGCGAAGACTTTTGGATCTTCGAGCCAGCCGCCAACACCCTTGGCCATGATGGCATTGGCCTCATCGGGATTGCTCTTGCTGTAATCAACCGCCCTGTACCATGCACGCACGAAGGCAGCGATGTCATCTTTCTTTGCCACCGCCGTTTCGGCAGTTGTAGCCACAACATCGGTGATGAGGCCGGGCTTGTCGGCACTCGTCAGCAGCATGTGGCCATGCTCGGACTTTGCCCCCTGGCTCAAGGCAGGTTCCCATGTGACCGCCGCATCGACTTGCTTTGCCGCGAAGGCCACCCCGGCATCCGTTGCGGCCATGTTGACGGGCTCGATGTCAGCTTCCGTCATGCCGGCGTCCTTCAGCAAGGCATTCAAAAAGAACTGCGAAACCGATCCCTGTTCGAAGGCAACTTTCTTGCCTATGAGATCGGCAATCGAGGTGATGTCCTTGTTGGCCACCACACCATCGCCGCCCTTGGAATTATCGACGGCGAGAACATAGTGCAACATCTTGCCGGGCTTCATGTAGATCGGGAATTCATCCGCGGTTGAAGCAACGAGATCAATTTGGCCCGCCATGAGGGCGCCCATCTTGATCGGCGTGTCCTCCATGATGACGAGTTCCACATCGACCCCTTCGTCCTTGAAGAAGCCCTTGTCGCGCGCGATGTAGAAGGGGCCGTAGCCCACCCAGGTTGAGTGCGCGAGTTTAAGGGAACCGGCGTCAGCGCTCCCCGCCACCAGCATTGCCGATCCAAGCAAGACCATTCCAAAGAATTTATTCAGCATATTTTCCTCCTGTTATTTTGTGAGACTGCGTTGATGCATGATGCGACCGATGAAATTGAGCAGCAGTTGGGCTGCGAGAATGGCCGTGGTACCCGTGTGGTCGTAATCCGGTGCGACTTCGACGAGATCAACGCCCACCACGGGACCGCGTTTGACCAGGCCAGCCAGCAGTTCGAGGATTTCATAATAGAGGAAACCGCCATGGCTTGGCGTTCCGGTGCCGGGCGCAATCGAAGGATCAAAGCCGTCAATGTCGATCGTCACATAATAGCGGCGATCCCTGGGAACCCGTTCAAGAACGGCATCCACGCCCAGCTTGCGGAATTGCCGCACCGATAAAATGTCGGAACCCATGCGGCGGGCGTCCTCATAGCCTTCACGCGCCGTTGATGAAACATTGCGAATGCCAATCTGACTGAGGCCGGTGACATAGGATTTCTCGGCGGCCCGGCGCAGCGGATTGCCATGGCCAAAGCGCACGCCATGACGCTCATCGACAAAATCCAAATGGGCGTCAATCTGAACCACATGGACAGGTCCGCTGCCGCTGAAGGCGTTGATGCAGGGAATGTTGATGGAATGATCGCCGCCCAATACGACCGGCAATGCACCCGCTGCGAGGATTTTTCGCACGCCCAGTTCGATATTGGCATGGCTCTTCACCGTGTCGGTGTGGACTATGTCGGCATCGCCGATATCAACCATGCGAACTTTGCCCGCCTGCAGATAGGTGACATCATCTTCGTGGTCATAGGCGCCGGCGTGGCCGAAGGAGAAAAGTGTCGAGGCTTCACGGATGGAGCGAGGCCCGAAGCGGGCGCCGGAACGCCATTGCGTGCCAAAATCATACGGAGCGCCCATTATAGCCACATCGGCTTTGATATTGTCCCAATCCAGCGTGACCGGCGATTTGCCAAAGGTGCTGATCCCGACAAAGGGCAGATCAAGCCGTCCCGATTGGTATCCATGGCCCGACATTGGGGTTCCCTGGCGCTGGTTTTGGAGTGGTTTCGGATAGGCTCTTTCTTTACGATGAAAAATATCTTTATTTCACGCGTCACAATGATAAATATAAGTGTATGGCGTTACGATTGTCCAGGACACCGTTTTCCCCGACTGACTTGCGATTGCTCCGCATTTTTCAGACCGTGGTGCGCCATGAAGGTTTTGCCGCAGCGCAGAACGAGCTTGGAATTTCTCCAGGAACCATCAGTAATCATATTGCCCAACTTGAAGGACGCTTCGGCGTGAGGCTGTGCGAACGGGGCCGCAAAGGCTTCTCTTTGACCTCCGAAGGGGTTCGCATCCATGAGGCCGCTGAAAACCTGCTGCGCTCCATTGAGAATTTCAGCGGCATCGTAGGTTCGGTGCGGGGCGAACTCTCGGGCACGGTGCATTTTGGCACTGTCGATGCGATGTACACCAACACGGATTTGCAGCTGCAGAAGGCCCTGGCGAAATTCAATGAACTCGCGCCCCGCGTGCAAATTCATCTCGAAATCGCTTCCCCCCAGGACCTGCTGCAGCGGCTTCTGGATGGGCGCTATTCCCTGATCCTCACGCCGATCGACGATGCCCATCCTTCCGTGCACGCCTTAAGGCTGTTTGAGGAACGGCAATCGCTGTTCTGCGGTGCGCTGCATGACCTGTTCAAATCCACCGACCAGGATTTGACGCATGGCCGCTTGCAGCAGTCTCCCTACGCCGCACGAACTTACATGAAAGAGAATGCCGGACCCACCAGCTTCCCCTTTAACAATGCAGCACAGGCCTCGCATATGGAGAGCCTCGCCATTCTTATTCTCTCAGGCCGTTACATCGGCTATCTGCCTGATCATTTTGCTCAGCCTTTTGTTGAGCGCGGCGAAATGAAAAGCCTGCTGCCTGAGTCAACATCTTATTTTGATACGTTCTATCTAGCCCATAGACGAGACGAGAAAAGCCGCGCCATGACCCTCCTGTTCGATTGTCTCAATGTTGTTGCCAGCACTACATGACATCCTCTTGCCAAGAATCTCGCAAAAGATCCTGGTGTGGAATTTTGCTCGACATTCGTTCCTCCACTGGATGCTAGAGTGCTTTCACGAATGATGTCTGCTAATGGGTCAAAAACGGAAGACAGCAAGAAGGACACAAATGGCCTGCTCTGGGCCGATTTTGTTGCAGAAAGCATTTGAATTTGCCGCCGAACAGTGATTCCGTTGCTCATAGGGAAACGAGGGCGGAGACGGGCCATGATGGGGCGGCACAATCAAGACCAGGGCCATCTGTTCTATTCGTTCGATCTGG
>JANNUW010000101.1:0-18002 GCA_031414095.1 Hyphomicrobium sp.
CGTTCAGGTTCCATCGGAGGTCAGTTAGCGGCTCAGGTATCGGCCATAAACGGAAGTTAAAAGCTATCTACGGGGCCGGGAGCCGCCCCCACTGCTTCAGTGGAGCAGGATATGGGCCACCACTTCAAAGATGACTAGGCCGAAAGTGATTACGGAAGCAGCCAGCACAAATGCGGTGCGCTGCTTTTCGAGTGTTGTCGCTGTCTTGAGCTGTTCCGGAACCTTGGAGTTTGCGCGCAGCTCTCTTGCATGCCAAACCGCGTAGAGATTGGCGCAAGCCCCCAGGGTCACCAAAATCAGCAGTGGAAGGCGCAGCACGCTCTGGTCGAGAAAGGTGAGGATTCCAGCTAGGCCGAAAAGACTGGTGGCACCCACCGCCACCGCCAACGGGCCAATCAGGGTCAAGATTGCGCATGGCGCTCCCAGGATACCGAATATGATGGCGCCCACGCTGATCTTCTCACTGGATCTGGAGTCATTGGCTTCATCGCGCAAAGGCGGTTCACCTGACTGCTGCAATCGGTAGGCCCGGATGGGATCTCGAAATCCCTTCAACGTGGCCTCCTCCAGGCGCGCATCGGGATAGACTTCGTGGGCCAGGCGGTAGCATTCGTCATTGACGAGAATTTCGCCTGCACCTGCCTTGCTTTGAAGGCGTGCGGACAAGTTCACCACGTCGCCGATGGCTGTGTAGTCCTTGGCGTGGTCAGACCCTAGGCGGCCAACGCGCGCAAATCCGGTCGCTATGCCCGTTGACGCTTGGAGCAGGAGATTGAAGCGGCTGCCAAGCGTCTTGAGAGCGGCATTGACCTCGATGGCGGCGGCAATCGCTCTCTGCGCGTGGTCGTCCTGACGAACCGGAATGCTAAATAGAGCCATCACGGCGTCGCCCACATACTTATCAATGAAAGCACCATGCCTGACCAGGATATCGGTCGCCATCCGTAGATAGGCATCGACAACCTCGTGGGTCTTTTCAGCACCGAGATCCTGCGTGAGCGTAGTGAATGAAGATAGGTCTGCGAACAAGACACTAACCTCTACCAGCTTGCCCTCTTCCACATGGGTGCTGCACCGCGTGCAAATATTCGGATTTCGCGAACTGCGCCTGATGCCGAGACAGCGGTAAACGCCACTGATCGACCCTGCTAGGATGGTTCCGCAGACGGTGCATTGAGACGCTAGTCGGGCGTTGGCGTGCGAATGGGAACTCATACCCAGCGAGCATGCCCTCTCGTGGCGATAGTTGTCAATACAAGCCTATTGGAGTGCTAGATGTGGGCTTTCCCAACATTGACAGGCTTCTTAAAAATCGGTTGACTGGTCGTATGTTTGCCGCACTTCTACGAAGAATCAGACCTTTCAAGGCTGCGTCGACCGAAGTCGTTCGGCCCAACGAAACACTTGCTGGATTTGTGTGGCGCGCCAGCGGAGTGCACCAGTTTTATGTCGGCTCACTCGCAATTGCGTTGGCCCTGCTCAATTTCGCGCCCATCGATCTTCAGAGACGGATTGTGGATGAAGCGATAGCGAGCGGGGACGTCAAGGCGCTGCTTCTTCTTGGCATTCTCTATCTCGCGTTGGTCGTCATGCAAGGGGTTATGAAATACGCACTTCTCGTTTATCAGGGGTGGGTTGGCGAGAGCGCCGTGAAAACGGCACGCGACCAGTTGGCGATTGTGGCATCCGGGCGGCCTTCGCGGGGTGGGGCGACGAGCGGACAAACTGTGAACGTCATCGGCAGGGAAATCGACAACGTCGGCGGCTTTATTGGAACAAGCATATCGGAGTTTGTGGTCAATTTGACGCTCCTGATCTTGGTCGCGGGTTACATGCTTTATATCCAGCCAGTGATTGCGCTCGTCAGCGCCGTTTTCCTGGTCCCACAGGTTTTGCTGGCGCGCTATATGCAGGCCGACCTCAATACGCTCGTCGAGCGCCAGGTCGGACTTGTGCGCCGTCTCGGCGACGAAACGGTCACCCAGGCCGCGAGCAAGTCCAAAACGACTGGCCTAGAATTTCGCACCATTCGCGCGATATTTCGCAACCGTATCCGGTTCTACTTTTTCAAATACGGTCTTAAGACGCTGCTGAGCGTGGCTAACGCGATGGGAACGCTGGTGGTTCTCATTGTGGGCGGCTACTTGGTGATCCAGGGAAAGACCACAATTGGCGTGATCGTCGCCTTCGTCTCAGGATTCGAACGTATCTCTGGCCCATTGCGTGACTTGCTTAATTTCTACCGGGAGTATGAGCAGGCGAAAGTCCAACTCCAGATGATCGTGAAATGGGTCGAAGGAGACTAGGTAGCTTGAGTTTGCAGCACGGATTGCGGGGAGGCCGTTTTCGGTTGAATATGAAAAGCAAGCAAGAACCTACGATCATTTACGGCGCTCCCCTCCGGAGCGGGATATATTTGTGTTTGACCGCTAGGTTAGAAGCTATCCCGATTGCACACTGGACGCAGAACACCTGTTGCTTGGAGACTTGCCGGTGATCCTGCCGCAGGCGGCGAGCCGGTTTGCAGGCAAGTCATTCTGGCTCACTCTGATGTTGGCTCCTTCTCCGCCGAATGCTACGCCGCGATGAGCGGCCTCGTTTCGGCGAACCTGATGTCAGCGCCGATGGCGCGTTCTGCCCGCCGGAGCCCGGGAGGACCCCGACTACCTTTACCGCTTTTCGCGAAAGTAGCTATTTTGCCATTTTCGCGAGTTTGCCCCTGGCTTCGGTAAGAGCCACGGTCGTTTGATTAAGACGGTCCGCCAGAACCCGCATGATCTCAATGGCCATTTGCGGGAATTCGGCCAGCAAAGCCAGGAACTGATCCTTGCGAATGCGCAGGGCCTGCACCGGCGATGCCGTCTTGACCGTCGCGGTGCGTGCGACGTCGCACAGAATAGCGATTTCACCGACAATCTCGTTGGCACCAACAGTTGCAACCTTGACTTGCCCAATTGGCGAATTGATTAGAACATCGATCGTGCCGGCCAGCATCACATAGGCTACATCGCCTGGATCACCCTGATGGAAGAGCACCTCGCCGGCAGCGTAACTTACCCTTTCGGATGTAAAGGCAAGCAGCTTCAGCTTCGTGGGCGAGACATTGGCAAAAAGCGGCACCCGGAGCAGAAGCTCGACTTCATCCTTAAGCGACATTACCATTCTCCATTTGCCAGACCGCCCTGATTTGCGTCATGCCAACAATCCCTTGAAGACGTCGTTGCTTGCCACAAGCGTCGCGTAAGTTCCGTCTGCAACCAGCGTGCCGCGATCAAAGACTATGACCCGGTCAAACAAGTTAGCATTTCGCGGACTTGCCAGAACCCAAATAATCGTAGGCTTGGGACTGAATTGCTTGGTCCTTTCAAGGACATTGACCAAAATCTGGTTTTGGGTCTGTTGATCGAGGGCGGACATCGGCCGGTTCAAAATCAGAATGTCCGGCCGCTTCAGCAATGCCCGGGCCAGGTTAAGCTTTTGGCGCTGTCCTCCCGTCAAGCGCTTGCCGCCGACCCCGGCGTCGAATTCGAGGCCTAGGCTGATCAAATTTTTGTACAGCCCGAGGTCTTGGAGAACGGTGCGCACAATGGCGCGGATCTTTTCTGCCGCACCTGCGTGTTGATTCCCGATGCGACCGAGCAGCACATTGTCCAGCAGGCTGGCCGCGGTGTTGAATGTCTCCGGATCGTAGCGCTCAATGCGTCCTTTCAATTCAGGCGGCAGGTTTTCGCGAAAGGCTTCACGGGCTTTGACGACGCGCTCCATCAGGTCTTGATCGAGAATGTCCAAGCGCAGTCGCGGCTCAATATAGGCAAAACTCAAAGTGATGATTTTTGAGCGGTCCTCACGCGAGGCTGCGGCAATGCCCCGGTTCTTCAGTCGCGTCAGCAGCGCCTGAAACTCCGGGATCTCTTCGGCAGTCATCAGGTTGAGCTGTTGAAAGAATGGATGGTCAGGCGGCAGGTCCCGAAATAGCTCCACCACATTTGCCGCGATATCAATGCCCATGTCGTAAAGCAGTTCTTCAAGTCCGGACGAACCCAGTATGGACAGGACAAAAGGATTTGCGGCGAGCGCGCCGTCAGACAGGGTTGATCCAGTCGCTGCGCCGAAGAGAAGGTTCTCGCTGACCGTTGCTTCGAGGTTGTAGCTGCCAGATTCGAATGGCATGACCAACCCGCCAAGATTTTCCGATTCAAGACGCATTCGGAAGGCCTTGCGAACCTCAACGATGCGTCCGGCGATCTCCGGCTGCCGGGACTGGTTGGTTGTTGCGCGCAAGCCGAGATCGAAGATGTCGTCCGACAGCAACACGGCATTCAGTACGGGCATGATTGCCTCAAAGAGATCTTCAGGCCCTGTCGAGCCAGCAGACTGATAGTCAATCCAATCGCTGTGGATGTCGATTTCGGAGTTTCCAGATTTGCGCGCGTCCTGGATCTGCCACAGCCGGTGGCTGGCCATGTCGCCGCTATATGCCCGCGGCTGCAACGGCGCATGTTTAAGACCGTAAAGCAGATTGTCGCGCAAGCTTCCGTGGAAAAGAAACGCGTCAGAACCGGCATAGGAGACGCGCCGGCCGGTCACTGATTCCGGAATATCCGGCAGATTTTGCGAGCCGATTGCAATCTTTCCGCTGTCCGGCCAAATGAGTCCGGCGAAGGCTTCTGTCAGGACCTCGCCGCCGCCGCCGGCCGTACCGACGATGGCCACCGTCTCGCTCGGGTTAATCGCCACGGACGTGCGTTTGAGCAATTTCGCGCCACTGTCGTCAGTAAGCGAAAGGTTTGAGGCCGCCAAAGGCACCAGGAGCGGCTCGGGTGCATCTGTTTGCAGCAGCTGAATGCGCGGATGGATCATTCCAGCGATATTAAACTGCTCATAGACCTGGGCATATTTTACACTGACATCCTGCCGTGTCTGATCCCAGTCGATCAGTTCCTTGAGAGGTCCCGGAAGGTCCTTGTAAGCGGCAATTACAGCTACAAGCTGCCCGATGTCGAGGTTGCCTTTGATAACCTGATAGCCGCCAATCACATAGAATAAAAAAGGCGTGAACTGCGCCAACAAGTTGTTCAGGAATTTGACCATGAACTTCCACTGATAGAGGTCATAGCGTATTTTGAAGATGCGTCCGAGCCGCGCTGAAATGTCGGCACGTTCGTAGTTGGACGTATCGTGCGTGTGAACGCCGGCAATGCCCTCCGAAATCTCGCCGATGCGGCCGGAAAGCTCGCGTGCTGTCAGTTGCCGCTCGCGCCCGAGCCGAATGAGCCGTTTACGCATGCGGGGAATTATCACCAGCTGGACTGCAACGATTACCAGCGCAATCGAACCCAGCCTGAAATCCTGCACCATAATGAAAACCATTGCAGTCAGTGCTTGCCCGCCAAGAAGTGCGGGCTGCACAAAGGCATCGCCGATAAACCCGCCAAGCGGCTCAACCTCGTCTTTGACCATCGTGGCAATTTCCGCAGACTTAAGCCGCTTGAACTGCGCTGGCGGAAACCGCAGCACCCGGTCGACGAGCTCAAAGCGAATGCGCCTGAGCATGCGTTCGCCCAGGCGGCCCTTGTAGGTGTTGATGTAGAACTTGAAGCCGCCATTGACGATGACAAGGAGAAGAAAAATGCCACAAAGCAGACCAAGTGATGCAATGCGGCCGAGCTGAAACCCATCGAACAGGTTCACATGCCCCAGGCCCGGCAAATCGTAGGCGAGATGAAAGTAGGTTTGGGTGGCTGTTCCCGAGCTAAAGCCTTTTCCCTGAATAGGTCCGTTGACGATGAGCTTGGGAAGATCGAAAGACATGTAATAGGTGATCATCGAGACTAAAACGACGAACAGAATCCAAAGCTGTTGGAAACGCGTATGGTTCCAGATATAGCGGGCGAGACTTTCGTCCATGGCGGGCTTTAACTCTTCGGGCTTCTGGTTTCCAACACATAGAACCGCCGCCGGGCGAAATTAGAACCGGCAATCGACTGATCGTTCAATTGCAAATCGAAATTGCAGGCTACTGTAAGGCCAGCGTGATTGACAATGTGAGGAATTTGCGAGGAAGCGCGTTCGAGTTCAGGCGAATACTCTATAACCGCGATTCTGGCATTGCCGATCAGCGAAAATAACAACTCACCAAGCGGCTCGCTGCGGCCAAAGGGCTTGAGAGAGTAGCCAAGAAACACCAGCCCATAGCTATTGGGTTGATAGTTATATTCGATTTCTTGAAACTTCCGGCTCACATGGCGAACCCGGCAGGGATGGCCGTTAAGCGTTTCCGCTTCAAAGGGCTTGGTCTTGGGATCGACCGAAAGGACCGACAGGGGCCGGTGGGTGAGGTAAGGCGTTATGGGCCGGATGTGGCCGCCGATCTCCAGAACGTGGGGACAGCTGCGGACGAAGTGGGCTGCCAGCACCTGCCTTATAGCCGCTGCGGGACCGGCCAGATGGGGCAGACCATCGTCTGCCGCGAGAGAAACCGGTGGTTTTTCGAGAGTGTGAGAATTCATTTGTCCCGCCATGCTGGTTGCACTTTAATGCTCTCCAGCCTACAACATCCGTATGCCACATGCTACCCCGACCCGCCCCGGCCAGACGGGTACGCCCGATTGGCGGGACCGAGCTTTCGACTTGACGCGCGGCCTTGCGGTCTACTCAAATAGCAAGTTGATCGCTGGCCTGGCCCGCGTCATTGCCAAACATCCACAGGCCGATGTCGGCATCGCGTTCAATCATAAGCAGCTGGCCTGCAAGATGTGGGCCCGAGACAATTTGTTCATGAGCCTCGGCGGGAACTTCCAGCGGATATGGATTCTCGGCGGTTGGTATGGCGTGTTGGCAGCCATGTTGCTGGATGATCCCCGCTTCACTATTGCAATTGCTGAAAGCATCGATATTGACCCTGCCGTTGCCGATGTCGCACGAACGCTGGTTGGAGAAGCCGGGGATCGGTTTCACGCCCTGACCCAAGACATGTATGCACTTGATTATATGGCTGCGCAGGCGGACCTCGTCATTAACACAAGTTGCGAGCACATCGCCGACGTCAGGGCTTGGCTTGCGCTGCTGCCGCGGTCGACCCCCGTCCTACTCCAGTCAAATGACTATTTCAGTGAGCCGACGCACATCAATTGCATGAGTTCCCTGGCGCAGTTTGCCGATGTTGCGGGGTTGAGCGAGTTGCTGTTTTCCGGTGAGCTGGCGATGAAAAACTATACGCGATTCATGCTCATCGGGCGGGTTTGATCTCAGATGCGGGCGCGCAACACTGCTGCCGTATGGCTGGCGCCTTGAAGATCCAGATTGTGCGGCGGCGGAACCGGTTTCGCCAGCGCCGCCCTTGTCGCTTCGGTAAGGCTCGCGGCGTTCAGGGCTTCTTCGGACAGGACATTGGCCAAACCCAACCGTTCAAGCCGCAGCGCTCTGGCGGTTTGTTCGCTCTCGCCATCTTTTGCATACGGAACCAGCAACGACCTGCAACCGGCGCGCATGACGTCGCACAGCGTATTATAGCCAGCCTGCGAGATAGACAGTTGGGCGGCACACAGCAGACTTGGAAAGTCCTTGCGAAAGGTAAAAATATCGAGGCCGCGCACCGCCATCGACCGCAGCGATGCCAGCGCATCGCCGGGCAGGTTCGGACCCGTTATCAGGCAGCAGCTATAGTCCTTGCACAGCCGGGTGGCCATCTGTGCTGCCGCCATGACCAGCTCATAACCGACGGCTCCGCCACCGGCAGAGACGACGATGTCAAAACGCTCGGCCAGTGTCACCGGTTGTGGTCCGGCGACAAGGCCAGTGTAGACAATTTTATGCGACAGGGCATCGGCAAGGGGAAACGTCTCGCTGAAAGCGGCGAAGTTGGGATCGCCATGCACAAGAACCAGATCAAAATAGGTTTCAACAATCGCAGCGGCCTCCTCGGCGCGGCCGGGTTTGATGGATGTTTGCAGGATGTCGCGGACGGAACATGCAATCATCGGCCTTTTTGCCATCGCGTGCGCTGCCTCGAGAAACGGCAACAATTCAAAGCCCATCGCGCGCCGTCCGAATGGAAATGCCTCGACAACAACAACATCCGGCTTGAAGCCCCACATGGCAGCAATCAGGCTGTTGCGCCGACGTTCCTTGAACGCTTCATCTATGGGCCGCCCATTGGCGTCGGCAAGAGTGGAAAAACCTTGAGCGCCCGCTTTTATGGCCGGCAGAGCAATGGCCCGGACCCCTGGCCCTGGAAAACCCGAAACCGGCAAACCGCCGCTTGCCACAGCCACGTGGAATCCGTCCTCGACAAGAGCCGCAGCAATGCGATTGGCCCGCGCCAGATGACCGATACCAAGCAGATGCTGGACGTAAATGAAAACGCGTGGGCCAGTCATGGCGATTTCCGCCATTCAGATTTGAACAGTTGCTGCAGCTGGCGGATGCTTGACTTATAGTCAAAGTCTTGGCGTACGTGCTGTTCTGCCGCCGCGCCAAGCCTTTGCCGCAGGTCAGGCTCAGTGATGAGCCGTTCCAGCGCGTCCGCCATTGCCTGTGGATTGTCCGGCTCTACAATCAGGCCGTTGATGCCATCGGTCAGCAGTTCCGGCACCGCCGAAACATTGGTTGATACACAAACAAGCCCTTGGCTGCACGCCTCGACGATGACATTTGGCAGCCCGTCGCGGTCGCCATCAGGCGCAATCCGGCAGGCGAGCGCAAATATATTTGCTTGCCGGTAGAGCGCCAAAACGTCTGCTTGGGGCAGAGCGCCTTTCCATTCAACACATTCATCCAACCCGAGTGAAGAACATAGTGTTTTCAGGTTTTCTAGTTGGTCACCGCCGCCAATATGGGCAAATCGAAAGCACAGCCTCGGGCGGAGCAGGGCCAAGGCCCTTAGGAGATGATCGTAACCTTTCTTCGCGACAGCCCTGCCGACACTGGCAATGATGACCGGATTGTCCGGGTTGCTGCCGTTGAGCCTTGGCCGTGTGCCGGTAAATGGTGCAAAGCGGCCGAGGTCAAGACCGTGGTAACTCAAGTGCACGCGCTGTTCATCGCTGGATAACCGCTTCAGCCGCTCGAATCCCGACTTTGTGCAAGTTACGACCCAGCGGGCATGGGAAAGTTTGCGCTTCAACTCCCAGTCGGGCGATGTCCAGATGTCTTTGGCATGGGCAGAACACGTCCAGGGAATTCCCGTTATCATGCTAGCATAGGCAGTTACAGAGGCGGGCGTGTGGATAAAGTGGGCGTGGAGCCACTGCATTTCATTTGGCTGTTCCGTGGCAAGTACGAAGGCCTGGCCGAAGCGGCGCACGCGGTGTCTCGTTGGATCAAGCCTGAAATCGGCAATAAACGCACAAAGCGCCCGATAGAAGCCTGGATAAAGCAATGACCGGCAAAACCCCCGAAAGACTCGGTACCATTCGTCATGGAGGTATTCGGGCAGATAGTGGACCGTAGCCCGGATTTCTCCATGCACCGGATGACGGCTGGAATCGGTGGGTTTTCTCAGCGCCACGATTTGAATGGTCATTCCGGCGTGTTCGAGGCCAAGTATTTCCTGTGCAATAAAGGTTTCCGAAAGGCGCGGGTAGCCCTTCAGCACCACAACAATCCTCTTGCTGCTGGGCAAGGGCCTTAGCTCTGCCGTTCAACCACAGCGAAGGACCGACGCGGCCGGTGGTCGAGCCAGTCTCCGATCTTCAGGGATATGTTCAGCAAGCCCTCGAGCCGCAGCCCAGGACTGGATTGAGATGGCCGCGGCCGATCAGGCAGCGACCTCAATGCTGCTGCCATACGTTTTGCGTCTGAGGCCTCGTCCGGCAAGAGCATATCAACAAGGCCAAGTTCCAAGGCACGGCGCGTCCGGATCAACTGTTCCTCGCGCGGGCGGATTCTCGGGACGATCAAGGCTGGCTTGTCAAATGACAATATCTCGCAATAGGTATTGTATCCGCCCATCGCTACCACCGCCTTTGCGCCGGAAACCAAATCCTCCATCCTGTTGTCAAACTCGATGATGCTGACCCGATCAATCTTCTTGCCCTTCTTGATCAACTTCTGGCGCTGTCTCGTCGGCATGTAGGGGCCTAGCACGATCAGTGCCCAATGTTTGAGCCCGGAGTCTGCCCGATAGGCATCCAGGACATTGTGTATCAGCTCAGCGCCGTCGCCACCTCCACCTGGCGTTACTAGGATGTAGTCGCCTTTCGGACGGTGATCGGGGAGCTCGTCCTGCGAGACATGCCGCTGCAAAAAGCCGACAAAATCCACCTTGGAACTAACTGACTCGGGCACTACCAGACCCGACAGAGGATTGTAAAAGTCGGCGGGTCCATAGACCCAGACGGAGTCATAAAACTGCCCAATCTTGCGCATAACGTCGCGTTGTTTCCATTCCGCCTCGAGCAGATGCGGCGCGTCCATAACTTCGCGCAGACCGAGAACCAGGATAGTTCCTTTGGTTTTCAGATATGTAAGTGTTTTCTCGACCTCTCCGTGCCACCCCAGCGGTTCCTTGTCGACAATGAAAATGTCAGGCTGAAACATCTCGGCGGTGTGCCATATGATCGATTCCCGCATAACGAAAGTTTCCTGCAGATCGATATGCTTGTCGAGAGGGGTGTATTCGCCATTGCGAAGTTTGATAACGCTTGGAATTTTTACAAAGTCCACGCGTGCCCGATAATCGAACGCGCCCGCGATCGTTGATCCGGACATGATGAGGATGCTGAGGCCCCGATAGTCCTCGACAAGCGCATGGGCAATGGTGCGGCACCGCCTCAGATGTCCAAGGCCGAACGTGTCATGGCTGTACATAAGAATGCGAGCATGCTCAAAACGACGCATCATGAAAGCTTTTCCTTACGATTTGCGGGCGTTCCTGTGTATTCTTGCCCAGTGACCATTAATAGTTTCAGCACTTTGCCTCAATGGTATGGATCGGCTGCATCACGCAGCCCGTCGCCCAGGAAACTGAAGGCCAAGATCACCAGTATGACAGGGACCATTGGGAACAATAGCCAAGGATACAAGGCAACGACGCTAACATTCTTCGCCTCGGTCAGCAATATGCCCCAACTGGTAATCGGCTGCCTTAAGCCCAGTCCCAGAAAACTCAATGCTGTTTCGCCAAGAATCATGCCGGGTATCGAGATGGTTGCCGTTGCAATCAGATGCGACATGAAACCTGGAATAAGATGTCGGTAAATGACCCGCCCGCTCTTTGCACCCATGAGTTGTGCCGCCAAGACGTACTCTTCCTCGCGTAGGGAGAAGAGTTTTGACCGCACCGCTCTTGCAAGCCCGGTCCAGTCCAGCAATCCCAAAATGATGGTAATGCCAAAGTAGATGATGATTGGGCTCCAGGTGACGGGCATGATGGCGGCGAGCGACATCCATAACGGGATACTCGGAAGCGATTGCAGGACCTCGATCACGCGCTGGACAATAAGATCGAGCCACCCGCCGTGATAGCCCGCAAGTCCGCCGATCAGGATCCCGAGGACGAAACTTACTGAAATCCCCATGAGCCCAATGGTCAACGAAATGCGCGCGCCGTAGATGATGCGCGAAAGCATGTCGCGTCCCAACCGGTCGGTCCCAAGCAGGAACAGCTGGCCATCTTTTGCCGGGCAAAACAGGTGCAGGTCGCCTTTCCAGATTCCCCAGAATTCATAAGGATTGCCCCTGCAAAAGAACCGGATGGGGTGCACCTTTTTATGATTGTCCGTGTACACCCGCTTCAGTGCATCCATGTCAAGAGTCCGGTCCCGCGCGTAGACGAATGGCCCGACAAATTTGCCATCGTGGAACAGGTGGACCGCCTGTGGAGGGGCGTGAATAAAGTCAACATTTCTTGTATGCAGGCCATAGGGCGCCAGAAACTCGCAAAAAAGAATCATTATATACAGGGCGGCCAGAAAGATCCCTGAATACATCGCAAACCGATGGCGCTTGAACTTCCAGTACATAAGTTGCCACTGCGAAGCCATGTAGACTTTTGATTGGTCATCTGTCATCGCTTCGATCGACAGAGGATCGAATGACGCATTCGAAACATAGTGCGGCAGTGGAGCGCCAGGAGCCGGCAAGGGTGTCTTCATTTTGTGCTCCTGCCTTGGATTCTTATGCGAGGGTCAAGAAGAACCAAAGCCAAGTCGGAAATCAGGACACCGATGACCGTGAGCAAGGCGAGGAACATGAGGAATGAGCCGGCAAGATACATGTCCTGGCTTTGCAATGCCTTGATCAGCATCGGGCCCGTCGTTTCAAGCGAGAGCACAATGGCGGTGATTTCCGCGCCGGAGATGATTGCCGGCAGGATTGAGCCAATGTCCGAAATGAAGAAATTGAGCGCCATTCGCAGCGGATATTTGAGCAGCAACCTCACCGGTCGCATGCCCTTTGTGCGCGCTGTCGTCACATAGGGCTTTCGCAGCTCATCAAGCAAATTAGCGCGCAGGCGGCGAATCATGCCGGCGGTCCCGGCAGTTCCAACTATGATAACGGGGATCCACAAATGCGCGAGGATTGACTTCGTCTTGGCCCAACTCATTGGCTCCGCGAGGTATTTTTGATCCATCAAATGGCCGACGGAGGTGCCGAACCAGATATTGGCAAAGTACATGAGAATTAGCGCCAGCATGAAATTAGGCACAGCAAGGCCTATGAGCCCGAGAAATGTCAAACCATAGTCGCCAAAGCTATATTGATGGGTGGCCGAGTAGATACCGATGGGAAAGGCAATCAGCCACGTAAATATGATTGTAACAAACGATACGAGAACCGTCAGCCACAACCGGTCTCCCACGACTTCGCTGACCGGCAACTCGTACTCGAATGAGTAACCAAAATCGCCATGCAGCATGCCGCCCACCCAGTAGAAATACCGGTACACGAGTGGTTGGTCAAAGCCATATTGGGCACGCAGAGCTTCTAACTGCTGCAGATTGACGCCTTCACCCTGAGCTTTTAATTCCGCAATGTAACTTTCAAAATAGTCGCCTGGGGGCAACTCGATGATTGCAAAGACAAGCACCGAAATAATGAGCAACGTTGGGATCATGACGGCAAATCGCCACAGAATGTATCTCAGCACGGTCAGGTCTCTCCGTCGAACCAGAAGGTGTCTGGCATGTAGATGCCAAAGTAGCAGGTGGGATCAAAACTGTAGAGTGCGGTTTCGGGAATGTTCCTCAGCCGGGTTGATCTGACTACAGGCTGCAAGGTGGCATTCACAATTCCGATGGAAAAGACCTGGTCAGCATAGATCGTCAGCATGCTTGTCCAAATCTCGGTGCGTTCATCTATGTTCTCGGAAATGCGCCATTGCTCGTAGAGCTGCATCAGGTCGGCAGCCGCTTTGAGTTCCGGTGCCGCACCCTTGGTGCCATCCGTTTGATAGTACATGCCCCAGACAGGCCATTGCAATTGATCGTCGGCGGTTGGCGCAAGTTGACCCGGATTCATGTCGGCGGTGGCAATACCGTTGTCAATGCCCGACCAGATCGCCATCATGATCTCGCCACCGATGGCGCGGCTGCGAAATATGTCTCTCTGGGAGGTGCGGATGAACAGCTCTATCCCGATTTTTGCCCAGTAATCGGTGACCAACGCAAGCACATCGGTTTCTAGTGTGCTCTCGCCGGAGGTTTCAACAATGATCTGCGCAGGGCGGCCATCGGGCAAAAGCCGGATATTGTTCTCACCGCCATATGACAGGCCCGCCTCATCAAGCAGGGCATTGGCTTGTGCAGGGTCATGGGAAATCCATGCAGTGGCAAATTCCGCCTTGTAAAGAGGGCTCTCCGGCAACAATGTGTCGGCACTTTCCCTGGCAAGCCCGAAAAAAACTGCCTCGTTGATTTCGTGCCGGTCGATCGCCAGCGAAAGCGCCCTTCTAACTCTTACATCCTGAATGAGCTTCTTCCAAACAGGGTCGCCGTAATTCATGTTGGGCAAAAGCGCCAGGCGTGATCCTTGGGTGCGCTTCCACAAATTGACTTTGATGGGGTGGCGCTTTTCGGCTTCTTTCAAAAACGTATAGTCCGAGAAATCCAGCGCGGTTCCTTGCAGATCACTTTCGCCCGCGCCGGTTTTTCCCGGGATAAGCGAGGACGAACTGCTGTTCAGAATGAAGCGGTCAACATAGGGCAGCTGAAGTCCGTTCTCATCGACCCGGTGAAAAAAAGGATTGCGTTCAAAGACGAATTGCTCGGCTGGCGGCGATGTGGTGTTGCGCCAAGGGTCAAGGGTCGGCAAAGCCGGATTCTCCGGCCGGTACTGGCGTGCCATGCGGGTGTGCAAAGCCTGCCATTTTTTCACGCCATTCTCTTTGATGAGTTCATCAAGCTTTTCCTTAGTCTGGTATTTCTTGTGAAATTGCCTGAGGTACTGCGACGGCATCACCATGCTTAAGGCCTGCGGGGCGGCTATCCGGGGCAGGAAGTCCGGATTGGGAGTTTCCCAAGAGTAACGTACCGTGAGGTCGTCGATGATTTCGAAGGTTGGAGGCTTGCCGTCGGAGAGCAAGTAGGGCGCTACACCTCCCGGCGACAAATCTTCATTGAGATACACGTCCTGCCAAACATATCGGAAGTCTTCCGCCGTCAGCGGCGAGCCGTCCGACCATTTGTGTCCTTCGCGGATCTTGAAGGTAAAAATGCGATCATCGACCGCGTCGAAGCGCTCCAATATGTCGGCCGTGAAGTTGAGTTCTTGGTCAAGACCCACGAGACGGGCATAACCATAGATGGTCATGAGCCTTATATCCTTCTGCCCACCAATCAGCATGCGGACATCGCCGCCGTAGCGGCCAGGCACACGGCCCATTTCAGCCAATCGTACGATGCGGGGCACCTTTGGCAGCCGGTCAACGAGGGGCGGAAGCTGGCCAGCCGACAGCAGGGGCTTAAGGAAATCGGGCTCTAGATCGACTGCACGGGCAGACCGCGGAACTAACGTCGAACCGAGAATGCCAAGTGTAGTGCGGCGCGTTACCATAAATGCAAATCCCTCACGGCAGCTGTTGGCTGTGCAAGGACAAAGTGATCGCCGCCAAGATGGGCTGGTTCAAGCGTGGGCGCACCCGGGCCTTCTCGAAATTGTACCGGCCAGGAACCGGCGTCAGATGCACCGCCCAATTTCAAAGTCCCATAGTCCAAGGGCCGGTCAAGATCCGGGAACGGTATCGCGGCAAGCAGCGCCCTAGTATAGGGATGAGCAGGCTTGCTGAACAGAACCTCTCGTGAGGCAATTTCAACGATGCGACCGCCGCACATGACGGCAATCCGATCTGCCATGTAGTCCACCACCGCCAGGTTGTGCGAGATGAACAGGTAGGTGAGGCCCAATTGGTTCTGCAGATCCTTCAGCAAATTCAGGATTTGGGCTTGAACGGACACATCGAGTGCCGAAACAGGCTCGTCACAGATGAGCAGGTCCGGGCCCAAGGCCAGGGCCCGCGCGATTCCGATGCGCTGGCGCTGCCCGCCCGAAAAGCTGTGCGGATACCGGTTGAGAAAACGGGGGTCAAGTCCAACGGCAAGCATGAGATGCTGGACCATTTCAAGGCGCGAGTTGGCATCGCCGCGGTGATGGATTTCCAGCGGCTCGGTCAGAATATTTTGTACAGTCATGCGCGGCGACAGCGAGGAAAACGGATCCTGGAACACCATCTGAATTTTTGTCCGCAGGGTCCGAAGCGCTTCACCTTCGGCTTCCAGAACATTGATAGGGCCTTGGCCATTGTCGAACAGTATGGCGCCCGAATCAGGCGTGATCGCGCGCATAATCAACTTTCCCAGCGTCGTTTTGCCACAGCCACTTTCGCCAACCAAACCAACGCACTCACCGCGCCGGATATCGAGGCTTACTCCGCTCAGGGCGCGCACCGCGCGCTTCTCGCCCGAACCCAACGAGCCAGCTCCATGAATTGTATAGGTCTTAGCCACACCTCTGATGCTGAGCAGGGCTGGGGCACCGGGCTTGGCGGCAGGCTTTGCCTCGCCCATGATGCTGCCGGCGTCGACCGTGACATTGCGCAAAGCCTTGAGTCGCTCTCCCGGCTTCATGTCAAAATGTGGTATGGCGGCCATCAGGCCTTTGAGATAGGTGTGGGTCGGATGGCGAAGAATATGGCCAACAGTGCCGGACTCCATGATCTCGCCATGATAAATGACGGCCACCTCATCGGCAGCGTTGGCGACGACGCCGAGATCGTGAGTGATCAGCAGCATGGCCATGTTGAGCTTTGTTTGCAACTCGCGCAGGAGTTGGAGAATTTGCGCCTGGATGGTGGCGTCCAAAGCCGTCGTTGGTTCGTCAGCAATCAGCAATGCGGGGCGGCAAATCAGCGCCATTGCGATGACGGCCCGTTGCTTGAGGCCACCCGACAGCTCAAACGGATACATGTCATAGGCGCGTTTTGGGTTGGGAAAACCGACCAGATGAAGCATTTCTTCGGTCTGTGCCTTGACTTCCGTTTTGGAAAGCCTTGTGTGAATCCTAAGGGTTTCGCCAACCTGATCGCCAATAGTGTGCAATGGGGAAAGCGCTGTTGTCGGTTCCTGAAAGATCATCCCGATGCGACGTCCGCGCAAGGCCCGGTATTCTGGGCCATCCTGTGGCATTTTCACCAAATCGACAGTAGATTTTGGCGTGACCGGATCACAGAACAGAATCCGCCCTTTCGTGACTTTTCCCACACGCGGCAGGACTCCCATAACCGCCTGGGCAATTACCGATTTACCTGACCCGGACTCGCCAACAAGGGCTGTGACCTTTCCAGGCAACACCCTCAAGCTTGCACATCTGACGGCCTCTATCCGGCCGAACTGGAGTGAAATCCCGATGGCCAGATCTTCAATCCGCAATAATTCAGCGCCATCCAACATGTCCGAACAACTACCTCCAGCCCCTCGCCCGTTCGTACCCAGGCGGGCAACCGGCAACATATCAAGAATGCTTTTTTGGCGGAAGTCCAGCCTTTTGTCGAAAATTGTCTCACGGGCTATTCTTCCACTGTGTTTCATAAGCTTATACCGGACAAGGCCGCAACCGCGGCAAGTGGCAGCCCCGGCGGCTTGAACAGTTTTTGGGTGCAACAGGAGCATTCTCCAGCCAACAACCTAGGCTGACGCTTTTTTCGGGAAGGTTTTAGCACAATGGGGCGAGATGCCGCTCCAAGGCTGAAGCTCAAGCGTTTTCGTTGGGAATTCAGAAAATCAGGCCCATCCTATAAAAGAGAATGGCCGTCCTGCGACGCGCAATACTTGCATTTACCTTGAAAATGGAGAGATAAGTCCAATGATGGATGTAGTGGACCAGCCCTTACGGAACCTAGCCAATCCAGTTCGAACCTATGGGCGGCAACTTCGCATCGGATCAGGACTGGTCCTGTTCGCCTTTGCCACCTCCCATTTTATCAATCATGCATTCGGATTGGTATCCATCGACCTGATGCAGTCGGGACAGCAAGTCAGGGAAGTGGTAACCCGAAGTTTGCCCGGCACGGCGCTGCTGGTTACTGCGGCGGCGGTACATTTTGTGCTCGGAATTTCAAGATTCCTCAACGCCCGAACCTGGCGGCTCGGAACGCACAACATCATACAGCTTGTTTTCGGCCTGCTAATCCCGATCTTTCTGGCTCGTCATGTCTTGGGCACCCGCGGGGTGCATGCGATGTTCGGCGTAGAGGACAATTATGCCTACGCCCTATGGGCGACGTGGCCGCGCGAAGCGCTGAACCAGGCAGTTCTCATGATGCTTGTGTGGGTGCACGGGTGCATTGGCATACATCATTGGTTGATGTTGAAGCCGTGGTACCGCCGCTCGATGTGGCTTTAGTACGGATTGCCAGTGATCATCCCAGCCCTAGGACCTGTTGACAAACTCTTTCATCCACAACCGAATTGAGACGATGTGGATGAAGCCTGAGTAGCTGTACGCTGTCTTGTCGTACCTTGTGGCGAGACGGCGGGCGTTTTTGAGTTTGTTGAAGCAGCGTTCGA